>CAYWEU010000178.1:0-7211 GCA_964457395.1 uncultured Candidatus Peribacteria bacterium | reverse complement strand
TCGATCTTGCCCTGGGCGACTTTTTCCAAGATCGCTGTTTGCTCGCTGGGCGTACGGAACCGCGAGAGCATTTCGATACGCACGTCGAAGTCCTCCATGCGCTTGAGCAGGTTGTGGTAGTGCTGGTCGGCCAAGATGGTGATGGGGCTGAGAAACGCCACCTGCTTGCCGCCCTGCACGGCCTTAAACGCGGCACGCATGGCAACCTCTGTTTTGCCAAACCCCACATCTCCGCAGATGAGCCGATCCATAGGGCGGCCGCTCTCCATGTCTTTTTTGATGTCATCGATCGCCTTCATCTGGCCAGGAGTTTCGGTGTACGGGAACGCCTGGTCAAACTTGCGCTGCTTCTCGTTGTCTTCGGGGTACGCGTAGCCCTTCTCTTTGGC
Source organism: uncultured Candidatus Peribacteria bacterium (assembly GCA_964457395.1). Taxonomy (GTDB): domain Bacteria; phylum Patescibacteriota; class Gracilibacteria; order Peribacterales; family Peribacteraceae; genus CAVZXD01. The sequence continues at coordinate 6,822 of CAYWEU010000178.1, read as the reverse complement.
ACGTTTGGCATAAATTTCCAGCAGTTCTTTGGCGATCTTCTGCGTTTCCTCGCTCACTTTCTTGGTGATCTTCTTCCATTCCGAGGACCCCAGACGCGTCAGCACCGGGTCATCGCCTTCTTCGTATACAAATTTACTGAGCTTGTCGGCTTGGTCGACCGGCACGAAGAGCTTGTCGTTCTCTGCGTACGTGATCTCCAGGTACTCGCGCGACAGGTCGTCGACGAGCTTCTGCGTCATGCCTTCGAACCTGCCGATGCCATGCTCCATGTGCACGACGTAGTCGCCGACTTGTAGCGACGTGATGAACTCGAGCGCCAGACGCTGGACGGACCTCTGCTTGGCCTCGCGCTTGAGCGAGAAAATCTCGCGGTCGGTGATGAGCGCGCACTTCATGTCCGGGTTTTGCAACGAGTGAGGCAGCAGCTCGTCTTCGTTTGCCGGCACAACGGTGATGGAGCCGCTCTTGCGCTGCGGGGCCGATACGAACGAAATGCGCTCCTCGGTCAGAATGCCCTTCAGCTCGTCGGCACGCTTGGTGACGATGATGAGCACCCAGCCTTGGTTGAGTTTGTCGCGCACATCGTTGATAAAGTCGGGCAGCGTGTAGAACTTGAGCACCGACAGGTAGCGCAGGTGCATGTGACGATCGTCCGATTCGGGGAAGCTGGTGAACAGCAGTTTCTCTGCCTTGTCCGGCAACACCATGTCCTCTTGCTCGTCAACGGCGATAAGTCTGTCGTCCAGCTGCTCCGAGAGATGCGCTGTCTGCTCCCAGTTGAGCGGAAAGATCCGCAGACTGCTTTTGTCCGACAGTTCGCCTGTCGATTTGTCGACCTCTTGGATGCGGTCGACCGCGTCGAACGAGAAGAAGATGCGATATGGGGTAGGGGAGCCCACAGGATAGATGTCGAGCGTGTCGCCGGTGCGACGGTATTCGCCTGGCACGACGTTCCTGTCATCGCCGTGCACGTACCCCAAGTCGATCAGCGTCGAGAAGAATGATGTAAATTCCAGCTTCTGGCCATTGTTGAGCATCACACTGCGCTCGCGCAGTTCATCGAACGACGGAAACTCCCGCTCCCATGTCTGCCGGTCGAGGATGCCCAGCCCTCGTCCTTCTAGGAGCCGGATCACCGTGCTCACATCCTCGGATGTGCAGCCTTCTTCTGGAAACCGCACGATGAACGGATCTTGCTCGAAAAACCGTATCCAGTGCAGCAGACCCTCGCAGCGACTCTCGTCTTCGGTCACCAATACCGTTTGACGCTTCTTTAAATCCAATACATGGCTGACAATCATGGCTTTCGCCGTCTCGTTGGCAAGGCCGGAAATCGTCAGCGCATGACCAGCGGCGAGCAGTGATGACAGCTCGTCATGCGTATCCGAACCGATGAATAACGATGGAAACATTTCGTTGTATAGATGTCACGTGTGATGGCAGACCATGCGGTATTGCGCGCATGAATCATCTTTCTTCTCTTCTTTCTCGTCTCTCTTATCACGGACAGTGTACGCCACAGCCTGTGCGTATGGCAATATCAATCTTACTCCTCAAGCATCCGCAGTGGCATAATAAGGTGTAGATACTGCAAGTTTCCAGGCAGCCTGAACACTGCCGGGTGCATTTTATCCGACAATTCGAGAATGAGTGTGTCGGCGTTAATGCGCGACAGAAAGTCGATGAGGTACGTCGAACTGATCGCAATTTTATTGTCTTCTCCCTCCACACTCACAACAATAGTCGACTCGTCTTTGCCAATCTGTGTTTGTTTTGTGAAGAGGTGTAATGAGGTTCCAATGATCGAGAAGGTGATATTGTTATTCACTTCTTTGGCGAAGTAGTGCATGCGCTTCACAGCACTGAGTAAGTCTTTGGTTATCACGCTTGCGGTTGTTTTTCTCTCTTTAGGGAGTACTTGCAGGTAGTCGGGGAATTTTCCGTCGATCAGGCGGCTGAGTAGCTTTGTTGAGCCGACATGCGCCTCTATCTGCTGCGCGCTGAGATTGATCTCCACGACTTGATTGTCGTCTTTTTCGTCCTTCCCTTTTTTCTCTCCTGCTTCAGACTTTCGTCCACCCATCACCATCTTCAATTCTTCTAGAAATCGGGCGGGGATGATGCAGGTGATATCCTCGTTCAGGCCGTCGACGTGGACTTTGTACTCGGAGAGGCGATAGCTGTCCGTGCCGACTAAAATCAACTGCCCTTTCTCCACTCGCATAAACACTCCAGAGATCACCGGACGAGAGGTTGTCTTTGCGCAAGCGAATACCACGAGGTTGAGCGCTTCGATGAGCGGTCCTGCTTTGAGTTTGAGGGATGTGTCTTTCTGCACACTTGGAATGACTGGGTAGCCGCTGACAGGCTCTCCTGAGATCACTGCCTTCGCGCGTTTTGATTGGAGTTTGAGCTGCGTTCCTTCACTGGTTTCCAAGAGTACATCCTCGTCTTGGTTGTATTGGATGAAGTTTAAAAGTGCTTTGGCTGGTATAGTAATCCCTCCTTCGTTTTCGATATTTACCTGAAAACTGGTGACAATTGATAGTTCGAGATTGGTAGCACTCAACGTGCAGCGTTTCCCCTCGACATGAAGCAAGATATTTTGCAGGATGGGTAGAGTTTGGTCCCCGCCGATCGCGCGGCTTACGGATTGCAAGCCTGCAAGGAGCTCCTGTGTTTTGCACGAAAACTTCATGGGTTCCTATTGAACTGTAAATTTGTTTCATGAGCAAGTACTGTTTCTTTGTATTTTTCATCTTATCCACAAAACACTGTCACTCTATCGAAAGAAAATATAATAATAAATTTATATTACTCGTCATCATAGTAGGCTCTATATAAAAGAGGATGAGTATGATCTAATAATGAGGAAAAGTGTGATTTTCTAGAGAAGAAATGCGCGATTTTGGCGTAGAGAAGCCATTGAGGTTTTACTGTGAGTAAAAAATTGATGTGGGATGAATGTGGAAAACCCGTTGAAAACATGACATTCCACGACTCCTGGAGTCAATGTTAGTCTAATGGCTTACAGATGAGCTGTATCGATGTTTTTGTGGAAAACACCACCAAAGGGTGTGCCTACTCCTCCACAAGGTTTTCCACACTCCCTGTGTATAACTCCATCACGTTTTGCGAAGTTTTCCAGTGATCTGGGACTTGTACCCAGCACGATCCTCTGGACGCGCGGTACGCTTGCTGTTGGGACGGATATCCAGCTCGACATGATTCTGTTTTACAAATGACTGATCGGGGACGTCGGCAGTCAGGAGAATATTGGAACCGATGAAACTTTCGCGGCCGATCTTCACCCCGGGTGAGATGCAGCTATGAATACCCGTGCGGCAGTGGTCGCCGATGATCGTGCCTAGCTTCTTCAGTCCGGTCTCAATCACTTCATTATGAATCACCGACGATATCTCTCCTTCATCCAAGCGCAGGTTGCCGATCGTCGTGCCGGCGCCCAGCGAGACATTCTCACCGATCACCGAGTCGCCGATGTAGCTGCTGTGCGTCCATACATCGTTGCCCACAACCGATCGTACGATTTCGGTGTTGTACCCGACGACACAGCGTTTGCCGATCGACGAGCCGCGGACCAGCGCATTATTCGCAATGATCGTCTCTTCGCCGATGGTGCATGGGCCGACAATCGTGGCGTGCGCCATGACCTTTACACCGTTCGCGAGAACCACCGGCCCTTGCAAGACGGCGCTGGGGTGTACTTCCGCACTGCGGTCGACATGGCCATCGGTTGGCAGCAGCAAGGGCAAGAGTTGTAGGAGGTGCCAGGGGTACTTTATCGCTTGCCACTCGCGTTCGTACGACAGTGCCTCGTAGTGCTTGGTCGCAAACAATTGGTCGAGCGCTTGTTCGTAGCCATCGTCACGATCCGTGCGCACATGCTTGAGCGCCAAGAGCAGTGCCTTTGGATCTCGGTGCGCATGCGCGACGATGTTGACGAGCTTGCTCGGCTCTTTGCCTTTGCCCGGCTTCTCGACGATCGAGACAATCTTCTTTCCGCGCAGTTTCAAATATCCCCCCGGGAAATACTCGCGGACTTTGCGCGCCAGAATAATGCCGTCGACCTTCGAGGTCTTCATGCGCCCGACGATGTCGCTGTACGCCTGCGCATCGATGACGTCGTTGCTGCTGACGAGCAGCACAGGCTTGTCGCCGCAGTGTGGCAGTGCACTCAAAAACGCCCCGCGCATGCCCAGTGACAAGTCTCGCTGTTCGATGGTTTTGAGTTTTGGAAACAATGCCTTCGCTTGTTTGAGGTTGTGCCTGCCGCCGACCAAGACGATGTCTTTCAGCCCCGCCGCGCGCAGTCGGTCCACCTGGTGCTCCAGGATGGTTTTTCCGCCTATCGAAACGAAGCATTTTTCTTGCAGCGGCCAAAACCGCGTGGATCGTCCTGCGAAGATGAGCAAGGTGCGCATGTAGAGCTAGTATACATGGGAGAAGATGGCATACTGTACACGATATGGACTCTCCTTCGGAGGCCCCCGCGCCTCGCCCGGCCCCGCAAGAGGCACAACGAGCTGAAAAACAGGAGAAAATCGAGAAAACCTCGCAGGAATTGGCAAAGGCCCGTGAGGCACTGCCGACGGCTGCAAGTTTGGCGTGGCGCTTGGAGATCGCGCGGAAGATCGTCGGCGAATCTGCGACACAAAAAGATCTCGACGCATTCTTGGCCGACCCGACACTGCGTCATCTTGGCGACATTCACACTGCGTGGTTGCGTGACCCGAAGAGCAAGAACAATCCGTCGGTGCTCACGGCCTCGGAAGCAAAAACAGCCGCGCGAGCCGTGCGGACCTTGGCGTTTCAGGACAAGCCCGTGAACGAACAGAATTTCAAAGAGGCGTTGCTCCAAATACAAGCGACGAGAGAAGACGTGCACTCCGTGCCATTATTCAAAGGCCGCAATCTTGTCTTTGTCGCGCACGATCAAATGATCCGGGATGCCAAACCAAGTTTTCCCCTTACCGAGGATCTCGTGAAGCAGTACGAAAGAGAGAGTGGGGACAAGTACGTCTACGGAAAGTCGGCACTACGCAAGGCGTTGCTCGCGCAGCAGGGCAAAGCCGTTGGACCGGCGCCGATCTTCACCCGAGAAGCGCATCGTGGAAAGGCTCTCGAAAGGCAGAAGGAAGGCATTCTTCGGGACATCGCCACCTCTCCGCCCAAGTCCACGTTCGTGTTCCACGGCCATGGAAACATGAGCAAGCTTTTTTTTGCCACTGTACCCGACGGGCAGGTCGACTATGGGTCGTACAGTATTTCGTACCGCGATCTAGCCGATGCGTTGCGAGCGCGCGCCAAGAATTTTCCACAATTGCGCGATGCCAATCCTTCGGAGGGGGATGTGTTGGTTTTCGCTCACTGCTTCAACGCGAATTTCATCCATAATTTGGACATGGCACTCGGCAAAGACCCCATGCCGATCTGTGTCGGCAGTGCCGAGTTTGGACAGCCCGACTACTCGCAACTGAACAAGCCTATCGATCCGTTCTTCCGGGACATTCTGCAGGTGCAATCGAAGAAGCCGACAACGATCGGCACGATCATCGATTACGAATTTGACCCGAAAACATTGGCAACCAACCCCAGCATCTACGTGCGCCCCAGAGGAAAGAAGACGTTGCAGGTTGTGGAGGATGAGACGCGGGTAAGACCCAAAAAAACGGCCGCATAACATTGTCCCGCAATTATCCCGCAGCGGAGGATCCTCTCCTCCGCTAGCATGCCCCAATGCAGCGCTCTTCGTACGGGCTCATTGCCGTCGTTATCGTCTTCGTTGCCGCTTTGGGCTTGCGCGAATGGAGCGTGCTGCCCGATGGGCGAACGCATCTATATTTCATGGATGTCGGCCAAGGCGACGGTGCGGTCATCGTGACGCCGTCGGGCAAGCGCGTGATCGTCGACGGAGGGCCGGACCTGCGCCTGCTCGAACGTCTTGGGACATATTTGTCGTTCTTCAACCGCCGCATCGACCTGCTGGTGCTCTCGCACCCAAACCTCGATCACTTGGCCAGCTTTCCCGAGATCCTCAAGCGCTACGACGTCCGGTCGGTCGCGATCACGGGCATCGCGTATGACTTGCCGCGATACACGCAGATGCTGCGCTTGATAGAGCAACAGCATGTGCCCATCATCTCGCCGCAGCGGACGGGGACCGTTGACCTGGGAGACGGCGTTACCCTCAGGCTGCTGTGGCCGACCACGCAAGCTATGAAGCAAGGGTGGAGCGACGCGAACGATTCATCCATCGTTCTGCGAGTATCGGACGGTGAGCATTCGGCACTGTTCACCGGAGACATGGAGGAGTTGGCCGAACGGCAAATGCTACAAGCGGGCATAGACGTCGATGCCGATATTTTAAAAGTCGCGCACCATGGCAGCCGCAGCTCGTCATCAACCGGTTTCTTGCTGGCAGTTTCGCCGTCCCTTGCCGTTATTTCTGTCGGCAAAGACAACTCGTACGGTCACCCCGTGCCCGAGATTCTCCGTCGATTTTCAGACCTACACATCCCTGTGCGGAGGACGGATGTTGAGGGGACGGTTGAAATTATTTGGCCGTAGCTGCGACACCGTGTCGCAGACCGGGCGACAGCCCGGCCGGGTCATCAATGCATGAGATTTTTCCTCCGGATTTTTCGTCCCGCCACCGCCCCCGAAATCATGACGATTGCCAGCAAACCGACGCCGGTCTGCGGCAACCGGATGATTTTGCTGATGCCTTCGGACTCGTTGGCCGTCTTGTCGTACGCGGAGATTTTGACGCCAAAAAGGCTGCCAGCGGCCCGCTGGCAGCC
>CAYWEU010000177.1:0-2098 GCA_964457395.1 uncultured Candidatus Peribacteria bacterium | reverse complement strand
TTGATCAAATTTAAGTTCGACCAGGCTGCCGCCGGTAAACTCAATGCCCATTTTTAAGCCGAATTTAAAAATCGAAAATAACCTGGCCAGGAGTAAAATGCCGGAAAAGAGATAATCGAGTTTTCATCATCAGATGGGTTCAGCGGGTCATGTATTTTTTTTGATTTTGCAAAAACCTCCCGCCGCTCCCTCTCGGGAGAGTGGTGGAATGCAAGGCGCGCGTTTGGAATCCTGCGCAGCATCTATAGTTTACAGAAACGGATAATGGCGTCAAGTATTCTCTCGCGTTTATTTGCGTCTTGCTCCAGGAACTCCAGCAGCACGTCACGCACGGCAAAAGGGTCTTGTGGCCCGACCTGGATCATCAGGTCACTGACGAGGCGTCGTTTGTTGGCAATGTGCAGTTCGCAGTAGTCGGCCCCTTGGAGCATCCAGAAGTTCTTCATCTCTGCCCAGGGGTGCACGACGCCATCGAACACCACGCTCATCTTGGTGATGACAATCGAGTGTGTCTTATGCTTCGTGTCGCGCACGAGGTAGTAGAGCCCTGCGCATAGCGCGATGCTCAGGCTCATCAGCCACGCGCCGTCCCACAGGCCATAGACGATGAGCACAGCAGCGATGACCCCGGCGATGAGGTACCAGCGATCCGACCGCTCGTGATCGTTTTTTGCTGGCGCTTGCCACTGCAGTACTATGGATTCTGTATTTGTTTGCATAAATCTTGATATTTTACAGCAAAAACCGACTTTTTACCATGTCGTGAACTTGCCAAGATACTGATTAAGTTTTATTAAACTGTTTAGTCGTATTCAGATTATCCATAAGCCAAAACAACTGCATCTACGCGCTTTGTTCCAGACGTTTTCAGCGCGCTGGCGCACGCGTTGACTGTGGACCCGGTTGTGCACAGGTCATCGATGAGGATGACATGAGCAGGCGCAAACCGACACGTGACCTGAAATGCATCCTCCAAGGCATGCAATCGTTCTGTGCGTTTGCGCCACGCCTGATGTCCCGTTGGCCGTGTGCGCAGCAGCAGGTTTCGTACCGGCCATCCCTGGTGTTTTGCAATGGAATTCGCAAGCAACTGAGCTTGGTTGAACCCGCGCTGAAAGTCCCGCGTCCAGTGCAGGGGTACCGGGCACAACACCGGCGGCTGTCGGCGCGGATCGATAGTCAGCAATTGCCGTACAGCATGGGACATATGCTTGCCAAATTCTTCGTGCAGCGCTGTCGCCCGTCCGTACTTGAACTTGCGGATAGCCAGCCGCAGCAGGGGAGACGAGTGATACTTGCCGGCGGCAACCAGGTGGTCGATGTGTTGCACTCCACGCTGGCGCAACATGGTCGTGTTGAGCAATAACGGGGACAGCTGCAGCGACGTACGTTCTTCGTCAGTAATCCACGCACCTTGCTGGCCCTGTAGCGAGTAGCGGGGAAACACGAGATCGAGCAAGAAGCTTAGCATGGGGTAGACGCTATCTCTTAAAAATATTCATGGCTATGATCTGTAAATTTTTTGTTGAGACATGAGCGAAATTATCAGTACAGGATTGAGATGAAGGCGTTCTGTGGGGGTGTGGAACTGACCAATTACTTCTTTCGCATCATCTTGCGGAGATCCTCTGCGTCAAGCTCGAGATCATTCAAGATGCTCTTTATCAGTCCTTTGCCCAAGTCTTCATTGCCATGAATCGGAATGACTGTTCCGTGCTGACCGCTTTTGCTTTCTACGAACACATGACTGCCCTTTTTCCGAAGCGCGATACAATTGTTCTTCAACAAAAGACGTAGCAATTTTTTCCCTGAGAGGACCGGCAATTCAGTCATAGGTCATACGGAAACCTCCACTTGCTGTATAGCAATGAATTTTTCCTGGGGGATCGGCTGTTGTTTCGTTTGCTCAACTTCGAGACATAATGCAATAGCCTCTTGCAGTCGTTTGCGAAGTACCGGCATGCTTTTGGCTTGGGTATGACATCCGCGCAATGTCGGCACATGTGCGATATACATGCCGTCTTTGCCTTGAGTAATGACAACAGAGAAGCTGTACGTCATGCGGTGATTATAGAGCATCAGTTGCATATTGCCCATG
>CAYWEU010000176.1:0-15955 GCA_964457395.1 uncultured Candidatus Peribacteria bacterium | reverse complement strand
TATTATTGTAGATGCAGAGGGTCCTACGGCGCCTCTCAATGATATCGTTGGCATTTTCATCGCCTGTTGCAACACCACTCCAAGCGCAAGCCCCAAAACAATGCCGACACCAACGCGAACTGCTGACAAGCGTGAAGTCATAATTGCCTAAGACTCTACCATGACGACAAAGGAAGAGAGAATAGATGATGGCTCCGAACTCGCTGCGTCTGCTTGCAAAAGTAAACACACATGGTGCGATAATTTTTTTATCACGCATACACATCGTCGAAACAATTCTGTACACTCGCGGTCATGCAACCAGCAAAGCAATCTGTGTACCGCTCGGCTTTTCCGCTGAACTCGCAAGGGTGGGTCTATCTCGCGTTCATTCTCATCACCTCGTTCTTCACGTACTTCTACAACTACGGGCAACCCAACCAAGTCTTCTGGGACGAGCCGTACCACATCGCATCCGCGCAGAAATATTTAAACAACGTCTATTTTATGGAGCAGCACCCGCCGCTGGGTAAACTGCTTATCGCACTGGGTCAAAAAGTTGTCTATCCAAAAGACACGGCTAATCAGTTTATCGATACAGACTACGCGAAGGGCTTCACAGACAATTACAAATTCTGGGGGTATCGCTTGTTCCCTACGCTGCTGGCATGGTTGGCAACACCGATACTGTTTTTCATTTTCCTGTACATTTCCAAAAACGCCGCGACTGCGTCGCTGTTCAGCTTTCTGTACGTCTTCGACAACGCGATGATCGTCCACAGTCGCGGAGCCATGGTCGACTCGCCGTTGACGTTCTTCAGCTGCGCGATGCTGCTGCTGTTCCTTATGCTCCTTGAACAAAAACACAGCAAACCGCGAACCTTCTACGCGCTCGCAGCGATCTTCGGCCTCACCTTTGGTTTGGCGCTTGCGACCAAGCTGGTCGGACTCATTTTGATACTGCTCGGCATTCCCATCTTAATTTTTTTGTATCCCAATTGGCGCAGGATGGCAACGTTTTCGGGCGTTGCAATCGTTGCGGCGCTTTTCTCATTCTTCGCAGTATGGCAGGTGCATTTTTCCCTTGGACAAAAGATTCAACCGGCACTGAGCAACCAGGGGTACTACCAGGCGTCGGACGGGTACAAGAAGATTCTTGCCAATGGCACGACATCGTCTCTCTGGTCTTTCCCGACCATGATGAGGGATTCGCTCACGTACGTATCGTTTTACAACAAAGGCGTCCCACGATTGGATCTATGCAAGGTCGACGAGAACGGCAGCCCGTTCTTCGAGTGGCCGTTTGGCGCACGCTCCATCAACTATCGTTGGGCCGAAGCAGGGCCGAACGTCTACAGGTACCTGTACTTGCAAGTCAACCCCGTCATCTGGCTGTGTGGATTACTTGGGGTAATACTCTCTGCCGCGCTGCTTCTGGTCTCGGTGCTTTTTCCTCTCAAAGAACCAATCAAACACCGCTTCCTGATGCTGACATTTTTAGGGATGTACGCGTCGTACATGATCGCCATTTCGCAGCTTGGCCGTGTCATGTATCTCTACCATTATTTCTTGCCGCTGATCCTGAGCTTCTTGCTCTTCAGCTTGGTCGTCATGAACATCCATTCGTTCTTCGGGCGCGTCGTGACCGAGAGCACCAGAGTCATCGCACTGACGATCATCGGTGTGCTCATCTTCGCAGCATACCAGTTCTACCGGCCATTGACGTACTACGAGCCGATCAGCAATACGGCGTTGACGTACCGTGAGATCTTTCCACTGTGGGAACTGACGTGCGCAAACTGCAAACGCGACAGTATGCTTGTGGTACCAAGACAACCGTAGCGACGGTTGTAACCGTCGGTCGTTTTGCGTTGAATCTCCTGGAGCTTTTCCTGTACAGTTCTGCCATGCGTTTCACCAAGATCATTGCGACTATCGGACCTGCGTGCAGCACGCCGGAGAAAATCCGGATGCTCGCAGAGCATGGCGTCAACGTGTTTCGGCTTAACTTTTCGCATGGCAACACCGAAGCGCATGGCGCGGTGATCGCGAGCATCAAGAAAGTGAACAGCGAAGGAGGACACGCGATTGGAATAATGCTCGATACCAAAGGGCCGGAGGTGCGCACCGGCGACGTAAAAGAGCCGCTTGTCATCCGGAAGGGAGATAGCGTGATATTCACCTCTCATCCAAAAGGCAACGAGAAGCGCAAGGTCGTCAAGGTCGACTATGACAAGTTCGCAAACGACGTGAAGAACGCCACCTGCATTCTGCTCGACAACGGAGCCATCGAGTTCAAGGTTGTCGAGATCGGCAAACACCATGTCATTGCCAAAGCTCTGGAAGACGGCAAAATCGGCTCTCGGCGGCATGTCAATTTGCCGGGAGCGCACATCAGCCTACCGTCGTTCACCGACAAAGATTGGAAAGACATCAAGTACGGCATAGAGCAGGGTGTCGATTTCTTCGCGTTGTCGTTCGTACGGACCGGCGATGATATGCGCGAACTCAAGAGCTTTCTCCACAAACACGGCAGCGACGCCGAGATCATCGCCAAAATAGAAACACCTCAGGCTGTGGACAACATCGACGAGATCATCGAACAATCTGACGGCATCATGGTCGCGCGCGGAGACTTGGGTTCCGAGATACCCTTCGAGGACGTGCCGCGCATCCAGAGTGAGATCGTGCGCAAGTGCCGCGCTGTCGGTAAGCCAGTGATCGTCGCGACGCACATGCTCGAGAGCATGATCTTACAACCGACACCCACGCGCGCCGAGGTTACGGACATCGCACATGCGGCCGAGTCGCAAACAGACTGCACCATGCTGTCGGGCGAGACTGCTTGCGGCTTGTACCCGTTCAAAGCCGTCGACGCGATGCACCGCATTTTGAAAGCAAATGAATGCGTCCATGCGGGCACCATGCAAGAAATACTCGATGACATCGATGTGCTAGATGACGACATCGTCATGCAACGACGTGAACAAGCCGCATCGGCAAGTATTTTGGCCGAGAATCTCAATGCGAATGCGTTGATCGTCATCACCAAGCACGGTCACACTGCCAAAGCCGTCAGCAATTGCCGACCGCTAGTCCCCATGCACGCGTTTACGCAAGACGAAAGAGTCCAGCGGAGGCTCTCGTACGTATGGGGTGTGCAGGCGCACCGCGTGACGTTGTCGGACGATCCGGAGAAAACAGTCGTCAGTGCGCTTTCTCTCCTCAAAAAGCAAGGAACGCTGAAGAAGGGCAATCGTGTCGTTGTGGTGTCGGATATCCTCACAGGCTCAACGCATGTCATGACGGTGCAGATTCGTTCCATCGCCTAAGACGACGGTGCCTCAATCAGTTGCGTACGTCGACGCAGCGTTTTTGGATGCTATCGCCGGTTCTCCTTGGACGTATTTCGGCTTCTTCGTCTTCACCATCATCCGCACGCCGGGGTCTCGCTCCAACGTCGCCAGCGCCTGCGCGCGAGCGGTTTCCATATTCAACACTTCCTGCTGCAACAACAGCTGATTGCGGATGTACTCGAGTGAGCGCAAGCGGTACCCCTTCGTCGCATTGAAATTGTGATGGAACAAAATCAAGAGCGCCAATACGATGATCAGCGTGCCGATCGTGCAGAGCAATAGCATGGTACTGCTCGTCATCAATCTTCCAAGCGAGTTGCGTCTGACGGAGATGGGCAATGCAGCGGCGACGTTCACTATCTCAAGCAGGAAAAGGGCGGTCGTCATCGTACACCATCACTCGTCGCAATGCACGCAATCGTGCGGATCTCGAACGCGGATTGTTGCGTAGTTCTTGTTCTTGTGGGTTGATCGCTTTCTTTGTCAACAAGGCAAACGCCGCTGCCTGTGCCGTCTGGCCTGTCACGGGGTCTTTCGTAGGCGTTGTGAGCTGTCTGAACCGATGTTTGACCAATGCGTCTTCGAGCGAGTGATAACTGATGATCGCCAGTCGTCCGTTAGGTTTGAGCAGTAACGGCGCAACATCGAGCAATGTTTGCAATGCTCCCAGCTCGTCGTTGACCGCTATGCGCAACGCTTGGTAGATCTGCGGCAACACGTCCGGAGTTTTGTATCCGTAGACTGCGTGCGCCAACGCGTTGAGCTGCTTGCTGGAACTGATCGTCGTGACAGATCGCTCTGTTTCGATACTGCGAACCAGCGCTCGAGAGCACGGCAGCTGCCCGTAGAGCCGGAAGATATCAAAAAGTTTTTTCGGATCCCACTGCTGCAAAATGTCCGCAGCAGTCATGCCGCGGGTTTGATCGTAGCGCATGTCCAGTGGAGTATCGCCGCGAAAAGAAAATCCGCGAAGCGTATCGTCCACATGTGGTGAGCTGAGTCCGAGATCGGCGAACACACAATCGAACATCCGATGATCATCGGGCAAGCAATGGGGCAATGACGAAAAATTCGCATGCAACAGCGTATATGTGTCACTAGCAACGCTCAGTCGCTTCTGAGCGCGTTGCAGGTTCTGCGCATCGGCATCGAGCGCGACCAAGTGTCCCTGGGGCTTGACACTCTGCAAAAAGGCCAGAGAGTGTCCTCCAAGGCCAAGAGTCACATCCAGCACCACATCGCCAGATTTTGGATCGAGCAGTTGTAGAACTTCGTGCAGCAAAACGGGGATATGCGCGGCGCCATCTGCATCGTCACTCATTGCACACAGTATTGTAACATGCTTGCAATGTTTGACTATGGAGATGGCACGAAAATCGTTCGACGGCCTCGTGTGCAGCCTGGCTCATCATGGAATGTGCAAGAGCGGGATCGCGCAGGGCACTCTCTAGTTTTTGTGCGCAGTCCTCGGCGCTCCCTGTCTTGAAGAGCAAGCCTGTTTTTTTGTCGGTGATAATGCTGCGCAGACCGGGACAGTCGCTGGCAACGACACAGCACCCCGCAGCCATGGCCTGCGCTGCGATGAGTCCAAACCCTTCGATGAGCGACGGAACGGCGACAACACCTGCTTCCTGCAGTTCTCGGAGCATAAGTGGTTCATCCAGGTGACCAAGTACTGCGACGGATTTCTCCAGTCCGCGCTTGCGGATAAAGTGGAAGAGCGAGTCCCCCACCAAATTTTTGCCAATAAGCCGCAGCTGCAGGTCAGGATACTTTTTCACCAATATATGAAAGGCATGCAAGAGCACCCACACTCCTTTGCGGTCTTCCAAACGGCCGACGAACAGAATGACATTTCCATCGCGCTTTCGTTCTGGAGCAGGCATGTATGTTTCAAGGTCGATGCAGTTTTCCAGTGTGTGGACTTTCTGCGGATCGACACCATAGTGCTCGATCAACTCCTGTCGCGTATCCTCCGAGACGCACAGAATCGCATCGGCGATAGCGTACGTCCGGCGCTCGAGCACACTCATAAATCTCTTCCAAAGTCGCTTGAGGAAAAACCCAGAAAATACCATGGACGCTTCTTGCCTGTATGTATGATGCGATGTGAGAACCAACGGACAACTCGGTTTTCGCAGAATAAATACACCACCCGAGCCGCAGTGCGCATGCACAACATCTAGCGCGTACCCGCGTATGCGTCTTGGCAGCCGCCAAAGCAACGTGATGGAAAATAGCGGGCAACCCCCAAGTTTGTTCCAGCGGGCTCTGGCAAGTGCCGACACCGGTATCGGAGCATCTTTGCTCGGCGAAAATACGAAGTACTCATTCTGTGGAAATGCTTTGTTGAGTTCTTGCTCTTCCGTACGGACAATCATGCCCATACCGCCGATGGACGGCAGAAAATCGTAACTGAGAATACCGATCCGCATACGGAAACAACGAAAGTAAAAACTGAAGGCAACGCACTATAGCAGAAAGCACAAAATGGCTTAAAGTGATTAATAATGGCAAATAAGCATAGGCTTCACTATTGACAATCAGTCAAATATACTTATAATAGTGTGCTTGCGAAATCGCATTGCCGCCATTGGTCTCTTCGTAGCCGTTCTGTGCGTCCCGCGCATGGCTTTTGCTGCCAAGGAACAGTCGATCAACAGCCGCTACTTCGTACCCCTGGCACAGTGGTGGGTGTCGGTCGACGACCGGATGATCACGGATACGGACAACGACATCAGCTACTTACTCAAACGCTCGGGCGAGTTTACCGCATTCCGCTCGGGAAGCGGCAAAAAAGAGTTCGTCTCGTACGCAAACCGCTATTACAACGCACAGACGCCGGAAGATAACTGGGTGGCACTCTCGCGAGAGATTCAGAATGACCCGAATGTCTTTGGTCCTCGGAAAATCTTCTTTCGGTTGTTCGCGGAGAATGGGAAAGTACAGACCCTTTACGGGATTCATACCGTGAGGAATCAAAAAGAGTTGCTTGCACGTCAGGATCGTAAAAAAAGTATGGGGTGCATTCTGGTCGCAGAATCCGTCCTCGACATCATCGACGAGACGTTTGCCATGAACGACAATTCGCTGCATGTGACGACCATCAACGGCGTTCCGCCGATGTTTGCAGATGAATCTGTACGGAATTTGGTTTCGAAGTTGTAGAGCTTGCCGAATTTACCGCTTAGCGGGTTGTAGGCTGATGGCTTGCCACGCAAAGCGCAGCCCTTGTTGTTTTTTTGCCCCACTTCGCCCTTCGGGCTTCGCGGGGCACACTTCGCTGCGCGAAGTGTGGCGGAGAGGGAGGGATTCGAACCCTCGAGGCCTTTGAGGGCCTGCCACGTTAGCAGTGTGGTGCTTTCGACCAGCTCAGCCACCTCTCCGTTGCTCGCAGTATACAGCCGCCAGATCGTGAATCCATCATTTTTTTCCAGATCGGTGTGTTGATCTATTTACCAACCACTTCACCGCCTCGAAGATAAAGAAGAGTACAAGGCACAGGAAGAGAATGATTCCCCAAAGAGTCAGCGGAAGACTGGAGACAGAGAAGAGAATGCCCAGTGGAGTAGTAAGAAGCAGGAGATGCAAGAGCAAAGAACATCCGATGGCGCCAATGAGCCAGGGGTTGCCAAACGGCGACTCGAAGAACGCGATGCCTCGGACTCGCGTGGAGTACGATAGCAACATTTGAAAAACGATCGTGGTGGTCAGTGCCACCGTCCGCGCACGCGAGAGATCGTCGGGGTACCAGCGCAGAGAGAGGGCAAAGAGAGACAAGGCCAAGATGGCATTGAGAATGCCTGCGACGAAGAGCATCGTCATTTCTCCGGTCAGGATGCCCATACTCCTGTCGCGCGGTTGGCGGAGCATGATGTCCTTTTCGCCTTTCTCTGCGGCCAGGGCCAGAGCCGGCAAACTGTCGGTGACCAAGTTGACCCACAGAATGTGCAACGGCAGAAGCGGTAGAGGCATGTTGAGTAACATGGCGCTCGCAATGATGAGTACTTCGCCCAAATTTGAGCGCAGCAAGAACACGATGAATTTGCGGATGTTGTCATAGATGCGGCGGCCTTCGGCGATGGCGGCAACGATCGTCGCGTAGTTGTCGTCGGTCAGCACCATTGCAGCGGATTCACGAGAAACATCTGTGCCCTTTTGGCCCATGGCGATACCCACGTGAGCGCGCTTGAGGGCTGGAGCATCGTTGACGCCGTCTCCGCTCATGGCAACGACGTTGCCCTGCTGTTGAAGCGCTTCGAGGATTTTTACTTTGTGTGCGGGCTGGACACGCGCAAACACAGAGATCGACTTGAGTCGCAGCTGGAGCTCTTCCGTATTCATGCCTTCCAGTGCCTTGCCATCCACGACCCCGGACGTGACGATGCCTACTTTCCTAGCGATGTGCAGTGCTGTAACAGGGTTGTCGCCGGTGATCATGATCGTCCGGATACCCGCACGCTGCGCGATGGCTATTGCTTCTTGCACCTCTGGACGCGGCGGGTCGAGCATGGCGGTCAAGCCGACGAGCTCCCAACCGTTTCCTGAGTCTTTCGCCATCGCCAACACACGCAGACCCTGTTCTGCAAACTCAATATTTTTCTGCGTCGCGGCTTGCGTTTGGGTGCTGTGCATCATCCCCAACATCACTTCGATTGCGCCTTTGGCATAGCGAACTGTGCCC
The DNA here is from genome assembly GCA_964457395.1 of uncultured Candidatus Peribacteria bacterium. Lineage (GTDB taxonomy): Bacteria > Patescibacteriota > Gracilibacteria > Peribacterales > Peribacteraceae > CAVZXD01. Next base: position 7,936 of record CAYWEU010000176.1, on the reverse strand, counting down.
TCTGGCGATACGTGCCGTGTGACCATGTATTTTTCTTCCGAGGTGAACGGCACTTCTTCCTCGTCAATCACAAGAGGCTCCGTGTCATGTTTTTGTGCGAAATGCAGCAGTGCGATTTCTGTCGGGTCTCCGATGTCTGGAAGAGATGCCTTGCTGCACGATGCACCGACGTGAGCCAACTCCTGAACACTGTGGCCATCTGGTACCCAGTACTCCACGACCTCCATGCGATTCTGGGTCATAGTGCCTGTTTTGTCAGCACAAATGACGTTGATGTTCCCAAGCGTCTCTATGGCATCGAGTCTGCGGATGAGAGCATTTTTTCCTATCATGCGTCGCACACCGATGGCCAAACAAATCGTGACAATGGCAGGCAGGCCTTCTGGCACCGCCGCAACTGCCAGGCTGACTGCAGTAAAGAATATGTCGATCGCAGGCATTCCTTTGACTAGCCCTAAGAGAAAGATAAGCACGCACAGTGCCAGAACCATGATGCCGATACGTCCGCCTAGTCGCTTGAGCTGGAGCTGCAGTGGTGTCGGTGGTGGCTTGAGCGTCATGACCATGGACGTGATTTTGCCGATTTCTGTTTGCAGCCCGGTGCCCGTGACAACGGCTTCTCCAGACCCTCTCGTCACAATAGTCCCCGCGAAAACTTTACACTGCTCCTCGCTGTTGAGTGAGGGACGCTTGGACACCGGTACGGACTCCCCTGTCAGACTCGACTCGTCTACCTCCATCGATGCAGTCAAAAACAAATGACCGTCGGCGCTGATCTTGTCCCCTGCTTCTACGAGCATGACGTCACCGGGAAGCAGCTCCCGGGAAGGAATTTGCATAACGTGTCCGTTTCGACGCACGCGCACGTGCGGTGCACTGAGTTTTTGCAACATCGCGATGGCGTTTTCCGCCCGCCATTCCTGCGCGAACCCCAACAGGCCGTTAAGGATGACGATCGCCAAAATAACCGCTGCGTTCATGAATTCTTGTTGATGCACCTCCCCGCTGTAGACAAGCGGTACCACAACAGACACCGCGACCGCGGCGAGCAAAATATAGACCTTCACATCGTTAAATTGGCTTACGAGCAACTTCCACAGAGGCTCTGCACGTGCTGCTACTTCGTTCCAGCCATGTTGCTTTCTTTTATCAGCGATCTCAACATCTGTGAGTCCCCCCTCGCTACTGCCCAGAGATTCGAGAATGGCGGCTTTGGTTGCGGAGGACATCATGTGGAATAACAGTGAACGCCCGTCGGAGCGCGAATCGAATGGCGGAGAGGGAGGGATTCGAACCCTCGAACCCCTTGCAGGGTTAACAGTTTTCAAGACTGTCGCCATCGACCACTCGGCCACCTCTCCATGGACGATAGGATAAACGATTCAGGCCGAAAAGAAAGCAATCAGTCTAGGACCAGTACATCACCTTTTCTAGCTCTCTCCACGGAAGCCGCTTTAATACTGACCCCAACATACCGTTCAATGTTATTCTTTTGCCAGACGGCGCTCCTTCTCGTACTTCGTGAATGCAATGAGTATTGAAGACGAGCAAGTCACCCACGTGTTGTCGTACAATAATTCTTGCAACAGACGACATGTCCTCCGGAGCAGGTGGTTTACAATCATAAATCACCGTTTCTCCACCTGTGTCGGGCATTTGGAGATACGCATTCCATCCAAACTGATACTGAGACTTTGCAATATCCCAATGTGGGGAATGATTGCCAACGTTATCGACATGTAAATGCGCTTGATCAATTTGATAAATGGCGCTTGGCCAAAGTTTCTGACCGTCTTGCCAAGCGGCATTGAGCGCGCAAGGAAAAATCGTTCGAAAGTAGTCCAAAATTGCAGCGACGGGCCGACTGTCTTCTGCAGTAACGCTTGCAAACGCAGGATCATCCGCCCACGACTTTACGGCTCTGGGGTATTGATGAGGGTGGTCGCGGTAAAATCCTTGGGTTGGGCCGTACATTTTGAAATGAGGTTTTGGTTCACCTATTGGCTCAGGTGGCTCAGTCGGAAGTAGTATTTTGTCGACCGCACTCAAGAGCGCTGCACATTCCTCTCGCGTAAAAAATTGCTGAATATGGATCGCAAGCACGCCGTCGTTTTCCAGCAGCAGTGACTTCGCAGTGTTACTCAGGTCGGGAACTATCCCGTCTGGTGTACGAACTGCTGTGACGATGCGATGATCGGAGGTAATAGGATTTGACATATCGTCTTTTATTACGGTAAACGTATATCAAGGAAATGATTTCGTCAAACTTCACGAAAACATAAACGCCTCTCGTCGTCAGCTACAATACTGGGTGAAGATACGGCACAATGCAAACACCCTTTCCCATTTCATTTCATGCACAAGCAACTTCATACGAAAGCGTATGCCGCCGAATTCATCGGTACGTTCATGCTGGCCCTTTCCGTCCTGGCATTTATCAACGGTCCATTGTCCGTTGCAACGCCTTTGGCAGCAGCACTGGTCGTCGGACTGTTTGTCTACACCGTCGGTACCATCAGCGGCGCGCACTTCAACCCCGCCGTAACTCTCGCGATGCTCTCCGTGAAAAAAATCAAACTCGCTGACGCTGTCTTGTACATCATCGCTCAGTTACTTGCCGCATTGCTTGCGTATGCATTGTTCGCTCTCATGCTCGAGAATCCTGCGAACGTCGTGCCTGCTGTTAGCAAATTTTCTGCCGTTGCCGAGGCTGTCGGCGCTTTCGTCTTGGTCTTCGGCATCTCGTCCGTTGCCTATGGCAAGACACACAGTGCAGCGTCCGGACTGGTGATCGGTGGATCGCTACTCCTCGGTATTCTGCTCGCAGTTTCTATGAATTTTTCTGCCGGCATTCTCAACCCTGCTCTCGCCTTTAGCATGGGTTCGTTGTCTCTCGAGTATTTGCTGGCACCGATTGTCGGAGGAATGGTTGCTGTGTGGAGCTATAAATTTCTCGTCGAGTAGCACGTGCGTTTCTCCGCGAACACTGTTCTTGGCGCAGGGAGAGGCAAGGCACTTGGGTACCCAACGCTGAACCTCTCTCTCGATGCCATTCCTACAGATTTGCTGTACGGCATTTACGCGGGTTGGGCATTGATCGACGGCAAAAAACATCAAGCAGCCATTCACTACGGCCCCAGACCGGTGTTCGAAACCGGAGTCGCATTTGAACTGCACTTACTGGACACCATACTCGATACGTTTCCGGAAAACGTCACAGTCGAAACAGTGCGGCGTCTGCGCGACATCGAAAATTTTTCCAGTTTGGACCTGCTCCGGGCCGCAATCGCAAAGGACATCGCGGATACCCGTGCTATCCTGGCGGATGCATGAAGACATTTCTGAAGTCTCTCATCGGTGACCGGCACCCGGTCCGCTTGGCATGGCACCGGCTGCGCGGCTGGGTGGCAGCTATGAGAGAAGGCTTTCCGTCGCGGTCGATGCGCGTCATCGGCATCACGGGCACGGACGGCAAAACAACGACTGTCGGGATGATCGCGCACATTCTGCGATCTGCAGGAAAGACCGTCGGTGCCGCATCGACGACGTTTTTCCGAATCAATGACACGTGGCGCTGGAACGAAACCCACAAGACCTCGCTTGAGCCTTCCATCTTCCAGAAATTTCTGCGCGAGTGCAAGACTGCAGGCTGCGAGTTCTTTGTCGCCGAATGTTCATCGCACGGTCTGGTGCAAGGCAGGCTGGGTCCGCTATCGGTAGAAGTCGCGGGAATCACGAATACGTCGCTGGAGCATTTGGATTACCATGGCTCGATGCTGCAGTACCGCAACGACAAAGCGCTGCTCATGCACATGCTCAACGGCAAGGGGACAAAAGTTTTGAATCGACACGACGATACTTATCAGAACTATGTGACCATACCGAGTTCACACACCATTTCGTACGATGGAACAGGTAACGAGACAACGGCATCGCTGTGGCTGTCGAACAGTACAGCACAGCCAAATTCTGTTTCTGCAACCCTGCACGAAGACTCCTCGCAAAAGACATTCGAACTGTCTGTTGGCATCCCAGGGCTGTTTAATTTGGAGAACGCCCTGTGTGCCATCGCATGCGCGAAGGCTGTGGGCATCGGCATCGAGGACTCTCTACGAGCTCTGCGCACCTTCGAGGCAATTCCTGGCCGCATGGAGCGCATCGATGAGGGTCAGCCGTTTTCTGTTTTTGTGGATTTTACCGTGACGCCGCTCGCGTACGAGAAAACGCTTGCCGCGATACGCGCGATGACACCGACTGGCAGAATTTTCGCGCTGATCGGCGCGTGTGGAGACCGCATGCGGGAAAAGCGGCCGATCATCGGCAAGATTTGCTCGGACATGGCTGATGTCGTGGTGGTAACGACGGATGAGACACTGACAGAGGATCCGCTGCGAGTCATCGACGACGTGTGGGCAGGGGTTGATCAGTCGAAGGCAGGCAATGCAAAAATCGTCGATCGTCGCGAGGCCATTCGCCATCTGCTTTCGCAAGCGAAACCTGGCGACGCGGTTGCGCTCTGCGGCATGGGAGCATGTTCGACCATGCAGACGCGAAACGGCCTCATCCCCTGGGATGAGCGGCACATCGCCAGAGATATTCTCAAAGAGCTCGGCTACCCAGCATCATCTCAATGACGATGTTGGTTGCCTCTTGGATAGAACCAGAGACAAACGCCGACAACGAACAACGGAATCGTCAGCAGTTGCCCCCGGCTGAGCGACAGTCCGATGATCGATACGAAGCCTTGTGGTTGATCGCGGAAGAACTCGACGACGAATCGCAACACGCCGTACATCATGCAAAACAGCGCGGCGGTTCTTCCGACCGAACGACCAGAACGACGATGATGCGTGTATGCCAGATGCGCGAATGTCGCAAGCGCGATGAGCAAGTCTTTCGCCATCGCATACAGCTGCGTTGGATGCCGCAACCCTTCGGCTCCGGGGAAATGCATGCCCCACGGGAGTGTTGTGACCGTACCGTACAGTTCTTGGTTGATGAAGTTACCAAGCCTGCCGAGCATAAGGCCGATGGCGGCCAAGGGCACCAGGACATCCATGAGTGCCAGTAGTGGAACCTTCTGTCTTCGAGAGAAAATACAGAGGGCGAGTGCAACCCCGATCATGCCACCGTGCGAGGCCATGCCGCCCTTCCACACGGCAATGATCTCTACCGGATGGTTGAGATAATACTCAAAACCGTAGAACAGCACGTACCCCAGTCTGCCACCAAGCAACACCCCCAAAAACACATGCACGAACAGCGACTCGCGAGTTTTTTGGTCCATCGCCAGATGCCGGTACCGTTGGACCTTGGGCAAGAGCAATGCACCGATGGCAAACGCCAGCAGGTACATGAGCCCGTACCAGTGCACGGCAAGCGGGCCGACGGTCAGCGCGATAGCGCGCGATGGAAAGAGTTCGATCACTTTCAGAGTATAGCCTCTGGTGCACTGGCCGGAAATCTGAGATCAAGGCAAGATGACTGCATGCAGCGAACATCGGTTGTGCTGGGCATCGAAACCTCGTGCGACGAAACGTCCGCGGCGGTTGTCGACGATGGAAGGCTCGTGCGACGCTGCGTCATCGGGTCGTCGAAGCACACGTTCGTGTCCAGCGGCGGAGTCATCCCCGAGTATGCAGCACGGCAGCAAGTCGAAGCCATACTGCCGTGTGTGCACGAAGCGCTCACCAGCGCAAAGGTTACAGCTGCGGACCTCTCGCTCATCGCGGTGACTGCGTGCCCGGGGCTGCTGGGGTCGCTGCTTGTCGGCACGACGACAGCGCGCGTGCTGTCTGCTGTACACGCAGTTCCACTGATAGGCGTGCATCATACGCTCGGTCATCTTTCATCGACGTGGCTGAGCGATGGCCCAGCCGATGACGAGCCGAAATTTCCGATACTCACCTTGTCGGTATCCGGCGGACACACGGATCTTTGGTTTCGGACATCGCATACGCGTGGCACACTGCTGGGCTCGACGATCGACGATGCAGCTGGCGAGGCATTCGACAAAGGCGCCGCCTTGCTGGGTCTTGGGTACCCAGGTGGGCCGCTACTGGCCGAGCTTGCCGAGAAGGGTGATGAATCGTTCTTCGCCTTTCCGAAGCCACTATCGAAAGATCGAACGCTGGACCTCAGCTTCTCTGGTTTGAAGACGTCGCTGAAATACGCACTGCGAGATTTGCCAGCGGGTACGATAGACAGTGGAACCATTCGCGCGGATATCGCGGCGAGTTATCAGTACGCGATCGTGCATCAGCTATCCGATCGAATAGAACGGGCTCTGGCGTTGCATACCGACTGCAAAGAAGTGCATGTTGTCGGCGGAGTGTCCGCCAACCGTCGTTTACGCCAAGAAATCGACGAACGTGCCCAGAAGCATGCGGTGCGTGTTCGGTACCCCGTAGCGCTTCGCTACTGCACAGATAACGGCGCGATGATCGCTTCTGCGGGATATTTTTTGCGACAAGAACGACCACAATCGATGAGTGATCGATGCGAAACCAAGGCGACGGATGATTTGCGAACGCTGCTCGCTGCTTAAAAATTCACAGAGGCCAGCGCAGGCAAAATAGCACCCAAAACCAGAGCGAGAAGGCCGATGATCGCCACGAAGCGAACGAAAGAATTTTTCTTCATTATTCTGCAGAAACGGAAATAGTAGTATCTTTGACTGTTTTGAGTCCGCTCTTATCCGTCGCATTCAGCACCACGCGATACTCGCCCGGCTGGGCAAAGACGTGCGTAGGGTCGCGTTGATCACTCTGCGAGCCGTCACCGAAATCCCACAGCCACTCTGTAAATTCTCCTGTCGAGCACGACGTGTCGAACCGCACGCCAAGCGGTGACTTGCCGGACCTCCGACTGGGCATGAAACAGACATCGACAAGCGGTGCACGGACGACCAACTGTTGCTTGCCGTTGTAGACGTTACCACCCGTAGTTCTGACGTTGAGTGTGACAGTGTACGTCCCGGGCTTCGCGAATAAGTGCTCGATGCGCGAACCCGAGAATTTCGTGCCATTCGACCCGGACCCGATACCTGCGTAGCCGCCCTCGCCAAAATCCCACTCGAAGCCGGTGATCTGTTCGCCTGGGTTTACGTACGTGTCCGACGCGTCGAACTTCACCGTTGCTGGGGCCGTCGGTGCAGGAGGATCCATGGTGAACGCGACGATAGACGCGGCAGGTTTTACGGTGATCGTGATGCGTTTGCGCATGACCTTCTCTTCTGTGTCTCTGCCGATGAGATCAACGTAGTACTTTCCTTCTTTGCGGAACACTGCATGCAGGGTGTTGTCGGTTGCAGACATTTCCGTTGCAGATGGCGCATCCCACGAGAACGAGATGAGCGGCTGCGTCGTTACGGGAGTGATATCGATGACGAGTGGCACCTGTCCTTCGATAGCGAAGTTGCGGACTTCGGGCTTTCCTTCGAATGTCAGATCCCGTAAATCCAAAGGATTCGTCACGCGAACGATTTTGGTCAGCTTTGCCACAGAACCGCTCTGCGACCTGGCAAGTGCGGTAACCGTGTAGTTCCCGACATCGTTATACACATGCGCCACGCGCAAACCCTCTCCGCTTTTTTGGTTGCCAAACGTCCAACTGACTCCGGCGATGGGCTCGCTGGTCTTAAGAGCGAACACCACACCAAACGGCGCAGGGCCCAGTAGGAGAGACGGCTCTGTTTCCAGCGAGATGGGGAACGGCTGCTTGGGAGCCTTGACCACCTCGAGCGTACGCTTGAGCACAGTCTGCGACTGACCGTTGACCAGCACAGTTACGGAAACCGATGCAGGTCCCAGCTTACGGAAGGTAAACGACGCAGTCAGTTTGTCTGTGTCCAGGTCTACCGTGCCATCTCCATCGAAATCCCACTTGGCGTTGAGCGTTTTGGGTGACGCTGGGTCGCTGCCTCCGGGTTTCAAAA
>CAYWEU010000175.1:0-8746 GCA_964457395.1 uncultured Candidatus Peribacteria bacterium | reverse complement strand
GAAAGCAGGAACAGATGCGACTGCGCCGCGGCGATCGGATTGAGCGCTAAGGAAATACGATCTGGTACATCGAAACGGGCAGCTTGCCCTGAGCCTGTCGAAGGGGTTGTTGTGTGCAGCGCGAAGCGCGCATCGCCGAGTGCGAGGTCGAGAAGCGGCGGAAAGAGCGAGGCGATGTGGCCGTCGTCGCCCATACCTAGAATCATCAGATCCGGCATCCGATCGCCCCACAAGTGTTTGACACGCGTGCAGTAGTCGATGATGCAATCAGCAGTGTCGAGATCGGTGTCGGGAAATACGCACTGCGTGTCGGGGATTTTCGAATTTTTGAGCAGTGTTTCGCGGATCATGCGCTGATTACTGAGCTTGTCATCGGGCGAGATGTAGCGCTCGTCGACGAGAAAAATCCCGACCTTGGCCCAATCGATGTCTTTGCGCTTTCCGAGCTCTGTGTAGACAGGTACGGGTGTTGATCCGCCGGAAAGTCCGATGATCACTCGGTCGTGATCGGCAATTGCCGCTTTCACAACGGAAACGATGTGATCGACGGCAGTGGTAAGGAATTCCTGGAACGAAGATGTGCGAAGAGTTTTCATACTAAAACCAAATATGTCCCTGCCTCTTGATAAACTCATCTGCCTCGGCGATGCCATTCGACCCGGCGGGATAGAACGCAAGCGGTGCCTCGGGGCCACTCAAGTACGTCTGCAGCGGATCGATGAGGTTCCAGCAGGATTCGACTTCCTGCGGGTCGACAAACCACTGCTGGTTGCCGTTGATCGCCTCGAGTAAGAGCAAGCTGTGCTCGACCAAACAGTCGCCCATGCAGACCAACGGGTCTTCCATCACCAGCGGCCGGAACTGAGGCTCCGATCCGCCGAGTTTGGTTTGCAGGTACAGCTTCATGCCGGCCTCGCCCTGCAAGATGATATTGAGCCGGTTTTTAGAAGCACTCTTGCCCACCAGCGCGGCCAACTGCTGGAACTCGATACTGATGCGTGTCTCTTTGACATGCATGCGCTTGCCGGAGTGCAGGAAGAACGGTACCCCCTCCCAGCGCGACGAACGGCTCATGAGCTTAAGCGCCGCAAACGTCGGTGTGCGTGACGTCTTGGCGATGCCCTCTTCGTCCCGGTATGCAGGCACTGCTTTCTTGCCGATCATGCCTGCTGTGTACTGCGCCTGCATGACGATCTCTCCCATGCTTGCAGCCGGAGGAAGATAAAATTTTCGGACGGCATCCAGCCGTGCGGCTTTGATGGCTGTAGGATCATCGACCAAGCGCATGGTGAGCAGCGCGCCGATTTGTAGCAAGTGGCTCTGAAACATGTCGCGCAGGGTGCCGACCGCGTCGAAGTACCCGGCACGTCCCTCCAGCCCCGCTGTCTCCGATGCGACGATCTGCACGTGCGAGATGAGCGTGTTCTTGCACAGCCGTTCGATGACAGGATTTGCGAAGCGCAGGTAGTACGTGTTGCGCACTGCCTCTTTTCCCAAATAGTGATCGAGGAGATACACTTCGTCTGGTTTAAAGCACGAGTACAGCAAATCGCGAAGTTTTACGAAACTCTTGATGTCGTGGCCTATCGGCTTTTCGACGATGCAACGAAAACTTGATAGCGCACCCGATGTATGAATCTTGCCCTTGCACAAATTTTCGACAACCGCAGGAAAAACCGAGGGTGGGATGGACAAGTACGCCAGGCGCACGCGCTCTTTCCATCCTTTCTCGAGTGTATCGAGTCGTTGAGCCAGCGCGACGAAATCCTCCGTTTTGTCGTACTGACCGGAGTGATAGAACACGTGCTCGAGCATGTCCGATAACACTTTTTGATTCACTTCTGGCACATGCTCGTTAACCGCTGCGGCGACATCGGCGCGGAAGCGACTGTCATCCATGTCGGTTCTCGCGTACCCGACGACGGTGTAGTCGCTTGGAAACCGCTTCTTGAGTGCCAAGTAGTACAAGGCCGGGAAGATTTTGATCTTGGCCAGGTGTCCGGAGGCGCCGAACAGGATGAGCGAGAAGGGGTGGTCGGCTTTGAGCATGCGAAGTGGGATTGTAACAACAAGGAGCAGTGGCAGCTAGCGGTTTATCGGGAGAAGCGTGTAGCGTGTAGCGACTAGCGAATAGAATTCTTGCTACCCGCTACCCGCTGTTCGCTATCCGCAAATCGCTCTCTCATGGATTCTCTCCTCACACTCCTCTCCAGTCTCGGGATTCCTTTCCAGCGCTTCGACCACCCTGCAGTGTTCACGTGCGAGGAGTCCGAGACTCAATGTCCTCCGATGCCCGGCGCGCATACCAAGCAGTTGCTGCTGCGGTCCAAGAGTCATCGTAAGCATGTGCTCGCGATCGTCATGCATGACAAACGTGTGGATACCAAGATACTTGCAAAGGAAATGGGAGAACAGAGTTTTAGCTTTGCCTCTCCCGAACTGCTCAAAGAAATGCTCGGGGTCGAACCCGGCTCAGTAACGCCGTTTGGTTTGACGTTCGACAAGAATCATCTAATCGAGGTGATCGTGGACGAGGATGCCTGGAACATGGGGCAGTTTCGGTTTCATCCGCTCGTCAATACGGCGACGCTGATTATCGATCAGGAAGGATTCAAGAAATTCATGGCGCACACGGGGCATGTCTTTACGGTGCGGGCGATTCCATAACGATAATTACAACGTGCTTGATCAAGTCGGATACCTCCTGCTATAGTCCCCGCGACATCACTGCTCTATCAAGAGTGACGCGTGGCAGCCTTCGCCCTTCGGGGCTACGGTCGCCAAGGGTACTGGCCCGATACGCGTCCCCCAACCCCGATAGACTTCCTCGAAAAGGTTTACCCTGAGCGAGCGAAGCGAGTCGAAGGGTGGGAACTCCAGCCCTGCCCTGCACCCAACGTGGTACAGGGCCCCAGGGAAAGATAGCTTTAGCTCTGCCTTTCCTCCGGGAACGGCTTTTCTGAAATTCCTTCCACTCCTTCCACTCTTCTTACTCCTTCCACTCCTCATGTATGTCCTCCCTCTTCACGTCCGAATCCGTCACCGAAGGCCACCCGGATAAAATCTGCGATCAGATCAGCGACGCGGTTCTGGATTACACATTGTCCAAAGACCCTGCTTCTCATGTCGCCTGCGAATGTCTGGTGACAACAGGTCTCGTCGTCGTCGCCGGAGAGATTCGAACGAGCACATACATCCCGCTCGCGGAAATCGCCAGAAATACGATTCGTGATATCGGCTATGACGACGCCGTCTACGGCTTCGACCACAAGGCCTGCGCTGTCGTTGTCTGTGTCGGCGAACAGAGTTCCGATATCCACATGGGAGTGGATGAAGAAGCAAAGAAAGAGGAGCAGGGAGCCGGTGATCAGGGACTGATGTTCGGCTTCGCCTGTGACGAAACGCCGGAGCTGATGCCGCTGCCGATCTCGCTCGCGCATGCGCTGACGAAGAAATTATCGGACGTCCGCAAGAAGAACGGACTCAAGTTCCTGCGGCCAGACGGCAAGAGCCAGGTGACCGTAGAGTATGGCGACGATGGTCTCCCCAGTCGCGTACACACGGTGGTGCTCTCGACACAGCACGCCGAGGATGTGTCACACGAACAGATTTGCAAGGATGTGCGGAAGCACGTGATCGAACCGGTGTGCGGCAAGTGGCTCGACGAGCGGACTGTCTACCACATCAATCCCACAGGACGTTTCGTCATCGGCGGTCCTCCAGGCGACTGCGGGCTGACGGGCCGCAAGATCATCGTCGATACGTACGGCGGATACAGCCGTCATGGCGGTGGCGCGTTCAGCGGCAAGGACCCCAGCAAAGTCGACCGCAGTGCCGCCTACGCAGCGCGCTGGGTGGCCAAGCATGTCGTCAAAGCTGGGCTTGCCAAGAAGTGCGAGGTGCAAATCGCCTACGCCATCGGTGTTGCTGCTCCGGTGTCGCTGCGTGTCGATACCTTTGGTACCGGTACGGTCGACGAGCGCAAGCTGGAGAAGGCGATCTCCTCAGTGTTCGACCTTCGCCCTGCGGCGATCATCAAAGACTTGGATTTGCTCAAACCGCAGTACAAGCAAGTCGCTGCGTACGGCCACATGGGGCGCGAGGATTTGAATGTGCAGTGGGAGAAATGCGACCGCCTAGATGCGCTCAAGAAGGCTGCGCAATAGCTTGCGTTCTGGCCAAAACACGGCAGAGTGGCTTGCGCTCTGCCGTTTTGATAGGCGTAGAATGCGGCGATGCAGTTCCCTGTCGTACTGCCGCCAGAATTTCTCAGCAAAGCCTGGCAGCTGGGCGTCCGTCCGGAGGACATCACCATGCAGTTCGTGCGCGGCTCCGGTGCCGGCGGACAGAAGATCAACAAGACCAGCAACTGCGTCGTGCTGCGGCACTTGACGACCGGCATCGAAGTCCGTTGCCAGGAGCACAGGCAGCAGAGCGCGAATCGTCTTTCGGCTTACAAATTGTTGATACTCAAAATCGAAGAGCAGAAACTCGGCCTACAGTCCGAGATCGCGCAAGAAATATTCAAAGTGCGGAAGCAGAAGAAACGACGATCCAAAAAAGCGAAGCAGAAGATGTTGGATGGCAAAAAAAGGAGGGGGACGCTGAAGAAGAATCGACACCGTGTGAAGTAGTATCACATCTCCCCCAAATCAATTCTCTCATCGATCCTGATTTGCTCGATGAACTCGGGCATGTGGCTGACGAGGAGTATGCCGCCATCAAAGCCCTCGATGGCTTCGGCGATCACCGGCAAGTGACGGAAGTTGATGTGGTTCGTCGGCTCGTCCAAGATGAGCAGGCCCGGCTTTTGCAACATGAATCGCGCGTAGCAGAGCAAGCCTTTTTGCCCTTCGCTCAGTGAGCCGACGTTGTTCTGAATCATGTCTCCGGGGATGAGAAAATGCGCAGCGGTCGCAAAGATCTGCTGCTGGTTTACCGGGTCCATGACCTTGGCCAGGGTGTTCATGACCGTCTCGTTAAAATCCAATCCGGCAAAATCCTGGTGGTAGTACCCGACGTTGACGCCGTCGGTGATGTGCGCGTCTTTGGACTTCCCGGCGGCCAGCGTGTGCAGCAAGGTGCTCTTGCCGACACCGTTGGGTCCCTCGATGAGCACGCGCATACGCCTGCGCAGCGTGATACCAACCGACTTGCGCTTGAGTTCGTGATTGCGCATGAAGCTGATCGCTTTGATCTCTCCCAACGGCTTGGAAAACTCCTGAGCGCCGATGGCAAACGGCCGTATCGCACGATCTTCTTTGCGCACGTCGACCATGTTGTCCTCGGCGTCTTCGACGGCGTCGCGCATTTTGCTGGCCAGTTTGCGCATCTTACCGCCTTTGTGCGCGAAGAAGTTGATCTTCTCTTTGCTGTCCAAGATATCTTTCTTCAACTGCGCATTCTCGCGCTGCTCGCGCTCGATGCGTGCCGAAATTTCTTCTATGACCGTGAGGTAGTCGCCGACGAATTGCTCGACCTTGTGGGTGTGGCTGTCCAGGTACAGCACGCCGTGCGTGAACGCGTTGAGAAACGCCGCATCGTGCGAGATGACGATGACAGTCTTCTCGTACATCACCAGGAACGACGTCAGGTGATCGATACCGTCTTTGTCCAGGTTATTCGTCGGCTCGTCGAGCAGCAAAATATCGGGCTGCTGGATGAGCGCGAATGCCAGCAGCAGTCTGCTTTGCTGCCCTCCCGAGTGCTGGCGAATAGTCTTGTCGAGGGCGGTCTTGAGGTTCACCGCGTCGAGTACCTGCGTGATGTGCCGGTCGATGTCGTGCTTCTTCTCGCTGAACGCGGACTGAAAATAGTCTTTTACGGTCCAGTCCAGTTGGTCTTTTGGCATGATCTGCTTCGCGATGCCGATAGTTGCGCCCTTGCGGATGTGAATTTTCCCCTCCTGCGGTTTGAGTTCCCTGGTGATCAGCTGGAAAATCGTGGTTTTTCCTGCGCCATTCTGACCCATCACGGTGATCTTCGCGCGTTCGCGCACCGAAAAATTCGTTTCTTTGAGCACGTCTTTCTTGTGGCCGTACTTGAACGTCACCTCGTCGAAACGGACGATGACGTCGCCGTGGTCATAGGTCATGCGCGGCCTAGGGTAGAGGAAAAGTGGGTGAAGCGAAAGATTATTCGGTCGAAACTACAGCTCAAATCCCATAATCCTCGTCCCCGGATAATAATACTCCAGTATCTGCTCCGCACTCCGCCCTTCTTTCGCTTGCCCTAGGGCTCCGCAGCCCGACATGCCGACTCCGTGGCCGCGTAAAACCATGCCCGTGCACCACGGGTCGTCTTTGGGAGTGTAGACGTGTGCGAACGGAAAATTGTTCCAGCCCACATCCTGCGGCGAGCGAGTTCTGCCCGAGTCAGAGCTGAAGTACGGCGGCTTGATGATGATGCCGTCGACCGTCAGCACGTGCATCGCGGTTGCGGCGACCGCGTCGAGCCAGCGTGGGTTTTGATTCTCGAATGTCACGCCTGCATACGCTTGGAAAATCGCAGGGTCGTCCGCACCGTCGTAGGGCTTGCCTGGAAATTTGCGCAGGTCGCCGGTCGCGCGCATGTAGTACGCCGCGTACGTGCGGGCCGCGATGGCAAACGCGCGTTGCTTTTCGTACGGCTCGGTGTCCGGTTCTTCGCTGAGGCCGCGCATGTAGTCATCCAGCGGCAGCTCATTAATGAGCGCCAGCTTGCCATCGACGATGCGGCACTCGATCGTGCCGCGATACCCGCGATGTTTGCCCTGCACCGTATCGACCCAGATGTGATCTTCCGCCGAGAGCCTCAGCACATCGTCTGCTATTCGCTGAGCACCGATCGAAGCCTCGCACTGATTGTTCTTAATCGCAAGCATCGCCCGTTCACCGGTACTCACTGCCGTGTTTGCGATCCAGCCTCTTGACGCGAACGTCACGGTCGGCGATGCATCGATGGAAAGGCGAATGCGGATGGACGAAAGAATGGAAGGAGTGGAAAGAGGGGGAGGAGTGGAAAGAGAAAAAGATGAAGAAGAATGCGAAACGGACACAGAAGCGCGAGAGCGTGCGAGAGTATTCGTGCGCAGTCGCCCGGTCTTGCGAAGCACAGGTCTTGGTTTTACCGGCGGTGGCACGATCTTCATCGTCGCGCTTCCATCAAACGGGCTCACAAAGGTCCCTGTGCGCGCTCTTCTGCCCGCGACTTGCAGCGAGAAGCGCAGGCCGCCGATGTCGATCCACTGATTCCCTTCGGACAGGGGTGCTTGGACCAGTAGCGGAATCTCCAGCCGATCACCCGATGGCACGTCGTACTGCAAGAAGAGCTTGTCGCTGATCGGCAGTTGCGCGTCGCCGTCTTGCTGCCAGAGCAAGACCTCCGGCGAAGAGCGGCGCACATTAGCAATTGTGGTTCCTGCGCGTCCCCCCGCGATGTCGGCCGTATAGGCCACATTCAAGCGCTGCTTGCCGCCGGGGTTCGTGGCAATAGCCATGCGCCCTTGCGTGGAGAGTCCTGGAGCGACCACCACACCCGCGCTGCCGGTGCTTCTGGCGGAGCTGCTGGAACCACTCACGTTTTTCTTCAGGTCGGGGAACACGACGCTTGCCAGGACATTGCCCGACTTCACGTTTGCGATCACTTGTCCCATCGCTCCGTACATGGAGTACCCGGGGCAACTCGTCGAGACCAAGTCCCTGTGTCCTGCAATGGGCGAGACGAATTTCTTGCCATGATGCTCGACCGGTTGCGCTATGTTGACGCCGTAGGTTTTGCTCAAGTCATCGATGAGCCACTGCAAACTTTTGACTTGCGATTGCGACGGCTGCTCCAGCTCGAAGTTGCCCATCAAGCTGATGCCGATAGTGCCGATGTTGTTACAGTACGCATGGCCGCCGACAGCGTATTTGCCGCCGTTTCTGCCTTCGTAGATCTGACCTGTTTCGTCGATGACGTAGTTGTAGCCGATGTCGCCCCACCCGCGGCTTTTGGAGTGATACGCGTACAGCGCACGCATGCGCTCTGCCCCGGAGCGCGTGTCGCCGCTGACGAGCAGCGCCGTATGATGCACGACGAACAAGTGCACATCCTTGCTGTACTGTACCGGCCAGCGGTACATGCGGCCTTGCGCGTCGCGATCAACAATCGAATTGATCTTGAACTGCTCGGGGTACTCTCGTTGTGCCTTGACGCAATCCTGTTCGCGAACCGTCGGCGTGGTATTGCTGCCGTTGTCGCCTTTGTCCGTTTCGTCGCTGTCCGACGACGAGTCACTTTGTGTAAGAAGCGACGCATCTGCGCCCCACTCCGAGCGCGAGAGTACGCGCTTGCTCGCTTGCGCCAGACGTGAGTCTGCGACCCGGAACTTCACAGGGTCCGACGACACGCGGATAGGATGAACTTCGTACAAACTCGTGCCGCGAGTTCGGATGGCAGTGACGCCTCTGGGCAACATGAGCATCTGCGTCTCCACGGGGTCGACGTCTGTATCGATGTCCACCGTCGTCCAGTCTTTCCATTGTTGGTCTTGGAGGTACTGCATCTCCACTGACTGACCGCCATCGAGCATACGAAAGCTGATCGCGTCGATCGGCTCGTCGAAGGAGTGTGTTCGTACAGCAGCTTCTGCCAGAACTGTGTCAGCCGGAAGCGATGGCAGAAGACTGAAAAGCAACGCCGCCGCCAGCAGCGCGGATACCGGTTGAGAACTGCGCATGGGTCGCAGTATAGCAGAAAAGCTGCTACTATTTTCGGCATGATCGAT
>CAYWEU010000174.1:0-2526 GCA_964457395.1 uncultured Candidatus Peribacteria bacterium | reverse complement strand
CATGCCCTTGTCTACATTTGCTCTCGTTATCGGTGTGATGTCGTACGTCGTCGGCTTCCCCCTGGTGTTCTCCGAGAAACGGATGACCGCTTGGTACAAGAAGGTGCTGAAAGACGAGACCATGCTGCGGTTTCACGGCATCCTTTGGACCGTGCTCTCGGTGCTCGCGCTCAAGACGCAGTCCAAATACACGCCGGATGCCGACGGACTGCTGGTCATCGTCGCGTGGATTGTATTAGTCAAAGCGCTGTTCATCGCATGGTGGCCGGAGCAGTATTCGCAGATGCGACTCAGTGTGGAGCAGAAGTGGTTTCGTACTTCTGCATCGCACATGTCGATGGGCGTTGTGATGATCGCAGTCGGGGCCTTCTTTACGTACTTGGGCCTCATCCTCATCTAGCACATGGCGGTTCAGATCATCGCGAATATCGTTTTGTATGCGACCGCGTTCGTCGTCTTTTTCATTCTGCTGCCGACGATTTTCGTGCACATTCTCTGGATGGTGCCGTTCGTGCCGACACCGATGAGCGTCATTCACGACTCCCTCACGCTCGCCAAGCTCAAAGGCAACGAAGTCATCTACGACTTGGGTGCGGGTGACGGGCGCCTGGTCATAGAGGCCAAGCGGCGGTACCCCAACGTACAGGCCATCGGCTACGAACTGGCTATTGGTGTCTGGATGCTGGCACAGTTGCGCAGAATGTGGCTGAAGTCGAAGGCCAAGATCTCCATGAAGAACTTCATGTCGCAAGATCTCTCGGATGCCGATGTGCTCTTCACGTACCTCTCGCCAGGCTTTATGCGCGAGATGTTGCCCAAGCTCAAGGCTGAGTTAAAGCCTGGAACCAAGATTATTTCGCATGCGTTTGTCTTTCCGGACCGCAAACCCACCGCGACCAAGCGCTGCCATGTGTCGATGTGGGGGAGCAAGAATGTGTATTTGTATACGTGGTAATCGACCTACATTCCTACTGATGCGTACGGTATGGCTGCGCAGAGTTTGGCGATCAGTATGATCAATTCCAGCAGTCCCCATCCTGCATAAGCGACCAGTTGTCCGAGCGGGAACCAGACGAAACTCAGCACTGTTCCGACAAAACCTGTCAGCATCGCAAGCGGGATGAGCGGAGCGACGAGCAAATTTGCGATGGGGGAGATGATCGAGACGCGCTTGAACAACAAGATAAGCAGCGGCAACGTCGCAATTTGTGCGGCGACGGTGGCGATGAGTGACGTACGGATGCCAAGAGTATCGGGTACTCGGTGAAAAACCCGCGTCAGCCATGGCGAGAGCTCGCTCAGTCCGATGACTGCCAAGAATGACAGCTGAAACCCGGCATCGAACCAGAGCAACGTGGGGTTCCAGAGGACCATGAGGAACGCAGTCCACAGTATGCTCAGGCGTATCTGTGCTTGGCGACCCAACTGAATGGCCAGCAAACCCAGGATACCCATGATCGCCGCGCGCACGACAGACGCGCTGGCACCCACGAGCACCGTAAACGCGATAATGCCGACGGACAAGACGGGAAATCGCAGACGAAACGGCACGAAGAACAGCAAGCCCGACAGCAGCGCGATGATGATCGTGATGTTATAGCCGCTGATGGCGATGATATGACTGAGACCGCTGATGCGAAATTGCTCGGTGAGTGCATCGGGGATGCCGCGCCGGGAACCTGTCAGCAGTCC
The DNA here is from genome assembly GCA_964457395.1 of uncultured Candidatus Peribacteria bacterium. Classification (GTDB taxonomy): domain Bacteria; phylum Patescibacteriota; class Gracilibacteria; order Peribacterales; family Peribacteraceae; genus CAVZXD01. The sequence continues at coordinate 834 of CAYWEU010000174.1, read as the reverse complement.
TGCCAAGAACGATGCGTGCGGTTCGGGGTACACGCGTGCGATTTGTGATTCAAACCCTTCTCGTAGCCTTAGAAGTCCGGCGAAGATCGTGCGGTAACCAAGAAATCCCGTTGGATAGGATTGGGGTGCTATCGTTGTTACGTTTGCAACGTAGATCACTGCGTAGATGTCGTGCATGCGAAGGTAATTATCGTACGAGAAATCCTCGATTTTCCCGGGTCGCTCCAGCTTTCCACTGACGTGCACCTCGTCCAAGTACGCGTGTTCCGGCCAGCCCTGCCTGTCGGTGACCAGCACGCGACCGGTAACAGGTTGCCATTCGCCGTGCTCGTCGCGCATCGTATCGACTGCCACGGTGTACTTGGTTTGCATGGGGCGCTTGTCGGGGTCAGCGACGATGAAACCGTGCAGTGCATGTTTCTTGCCATCGGTGGCGTTCTCGATGTCGGTGGGCAGAGACACATGGGCATGCATCGAAATGGCGATCATTGCGACGAACATACCTAGCGCGGCTGCAGCGGTCGGCGCGATGAGCAGTCGCAACTGACGCACTGCGCACAGTGCAACGAGAAGAACGGTGACGAAGAACGCAGCCAGCCATACCGGTGTGGTAAACGGCGGCGATGCCCATTGCAGAAAAAATGCAGTGAGCAAAAATGACAGCAGAAAGCCGTAACTGAGATGTGAGGCTTTCATTGGTTGGTCATAATCGTATGGAGTGCGATCCACTCATCCACCGTCAGCGTTTCGGGACGTCGCTTGCTATCGATGCCGCATGCGTCCAATGCTTCCAGACCGCCAGGCAGCGTGCCGATGGTGTTGTTGAGCATCTTG
>CAYWEU010000173.1:0-3446 GCA_964457395.1 uncultured Candidatus Peribacteria bacterium | reverse complement strand
GAACATTTGTAGGAGAAATATGCCCAGGACCAAGACGAGCAGTGGCAGGTACGGCAAACGCAGCGCACGCTTGCCCGCCAGCGCGATGGCCACCGGAAACGCGAGAGGCAACAGCAGCCAGTTGGGCTCGTGTGAGAAGTGGTACCACACGGCGGACAAACCGTTGGAACTAAAGCCAAATGCCGTGCCAGAGAGGTCTTTAGCATTGCCGAAGACCAGTCCGTTCATGAACTTAAAAGCGATCAGCGGCGCTATAATGACCAGCACACAGAGTGCTGCCAGCACCAGCGGGCGTGCGAGCACCGTTGCATCGAGCCGTGCGTGCGCCGTCTTGACGCGGATCATCACGACGGCTGCTACGGCGAGCATCGGCGCGTAGAGGACAAGCGCTTCGTTCTTCGTCCAGACCAGCAGTCCGGTGCCAAGCGCCAGCATGGCAAACCACCGACGCAGAGTGATACCCTCTGCCTGTGTGGCAAGAAGCACGCACATCGCGCACACGAACAAATGGCTCGCAAGCCACAAGTCGGCGTACGGGTTGGTGCCCTGGATGAGCAGCAGCGGGATCGATACCAGCAGACACACCCCAAGTGTACTGACTTCGCGTCCCAAAAACCTGCGTAGCGCGTGGTAGAACATCACCAGCAGTGCGAAGAGCCACGCGATGTGTATGCCGTTGACCAGCGGCTCGGACCAGCCGCCGTAGAGCGCGGAGACCCAGGTCTTGATAAGCGGCAAGGTCGGCGGGTACGAGTGCACGCCTATGTTGGTCTGGACGACTTGGTTGCCAATCGGCAGCGACAACTCGATGCGTTCGAGCACAAAGAATATTTTGCCCCGCATGTTCCAGTTATTGAACGCATCGTCCCAGTAGGTCGGCACACCAAAGACATCGATCGTGCCTGCCAGCAGTTTAAGCGCGGTCCAGATACACAGCATCAGTAGCGCCATGCGTCGGGCTTTTGACCAGGGTGTTGCGTGAGCAGGGACATACGCCGTGCCATGCGGCGAAAACGGCGGCGCGAAGCGCATGCATAAAGCAAAAGCGACAACGAGAGCGATACCGGCAACCGAGAGCATGCCCCATCGGTTGATCGCGATGAGCCCGAGCCAGTGTGCTATCGCCACAAGCACCATCATGGCCGTCGGCCCCCACACCACTGCCCACGCCAGCCGCTCCCAGCGTTGGAGCAAGGCAGTGCGGCCTTCGACCAAGCGAATGAGTAGCCAGCCAAGCAGTGTTGGGATGGCCAGGCCGATAAAGAGGACGAAGACGAGCAGCATGTTGTTACGAAGAAGGAGTGGCGGCTTTCGGTCGAAGGATGTTTTTTCGTGATGGAGAGGTCAGCGTGCGGAACACGAAGGAAGACTTGTCGAATCTCCCGATAACTTCACCGGGTTGCGAGAAGGCAAGGCCATCCACATTCAATTGCCCTGCGGTGTTGACCGTCACGTCGGGCCGGTTGTACATGACCCACGTGTCATCGCTGTCAAACGCGTTGCCCGGAATCGACGGGTACGTCACATACCGGATGTTGCCCAAATACGGCCAGATGGTTTCGGCGAGGAAGACATAGGTTTTGCGGTCTGATACCAGCGGAGCCGCGAACTCGGCGAAGTCATAAAAACGTTCCCGCTCGCGCAGTGTGCGTGTGTTCGCTGACTGGAAAATATACGTCGACGCATCGTGCCACACCCAGGACAAAAATTCGCTGCCCATTCGCATGTCCATCAGCAGCCATGCGCACAGGAAGGCGATGAGCGTGCAGCGTGCGATGCCGCGCAGACGAGCAGAACGCTCTCTGTGTTTCCAGCACTGCCAAGCGACAATCAGCAGCAGCACAACGATCAGCACGACGTACACGGCTTGCGTGCCCGAGGCTGTTTGAGGGGGCTGATGCGCAAACATCTGTGTACGCTGCACGGTATTGGTGGCGATCTGCGGACCCCACACGAAGTTGATGCCGTACGCGCGGTACTCGTCGAACGTCCAGAACGATTGCAGCCTTTCGACGAGCATTTCCCAGGCTGACCAACTGAGAAGGTCAAAACGATTGATGGCTACCGTGGCTCCCGGAGGGAGGGCGAAGCCATAATTCTTGGGTCCTTCTTTCCAAAAGGGATGTTCGATGGAAAATGCCGTCCGCACGTTGGTGCCTGCGGGTATCGAAATCGGAATGCTGTAACTGCTCTTGGAAGGATCTGCGTCGAAGCTCCAGACGAAATATCCGTCGATGTTCCGGTCCGAAGACGTGGTCAAAATTCCTGCAGCAGGGTGATGCACCAGTGGACTGTTCGTCATGATGGCACCGGTTCCCTGCATGCTGACGACGATTTCGGAGCGCGTACGGCCTATCTGCACAGGTCCAAACCCTTTCCATGTGGCATTGAGCTGATGTTCGCCAAACGTGAAACTCTGGATGTTGACTGCCTGCGCAGTCAGCGGCATAGCAGATGCGATAGCGACAAGCAGCCCGATGAAGAAGCGTTTGCGCACGAGGTAGAGTGTAGTGAAGAAATTAAAAATTTGAAATTTCAAATTTAAAATTGCGATCGTAGTATACTATTCCTACTTTCCTGATACTCATGCCCAAACCCCAAACTCCCTACGACCGTGCCATGCACTTTGTCTCTGCCGCATGCGCTCGGCTAAAGCTGTCGCCTGCGGAACGCACGTTGTTGCACACGCCGCAGAACATCATCAAGGGGGATGTCTCGTTCAAGCGCGACAACGGCAAGGTCATGAAGGTCCATGCCTATCGCGTGCAGCACAACAACGCTCGCGGGCCATATAAAGGAGGCATTCGGTATCACCCGGATGCCGACATCGAAGAAGTCAAAGCGCTGGCCACACTCATGTCCATCAAAACAGCGGTCGTCAATATTCCCTACGGCGGGGGCAAGGGCGGCATCCAAGTTGACCCCAAGCAGCTGTCGAAGGGCGAGCTTGAGCGCATGAGCCGTGCGTACATCCGTACGATCGCGGACAAGATCGGCCCGGACATCGATATTCCGGCGCCCGACGTCAACACCAATCCGCAGATCATGGCGTGGATGCGCGATGAGTACGAGAAAGTCACAGGCGTCTATGCGCCTGCGGTCATCACGGGCAAGCCGCTCTCGTACGGGGGGTCGCTTGGCCGCGACAAGGCAACCGCGCGTGGCGGGTTCTTTATTTTAGAACGCCTTGCACACCTGGAGGCACTTGCCATGAAGGAACTTCGCGTCGCTGTGCAGGGCTTTGGCAATGCCGGTGCGGAGATGGCGCTGTTTTTGCACGGTGCCGGAGCCAGCGTCATCGCAGTGTCTGATTCGCAAGGGGGCATCTATTCCGAAGCCGGTCTGGACCCGCTGCGCATTCTGAAATACAAGCAGAAGACAGGTGTCGTCCAGGGGCTCTACTGCAAGGGTTCCGTGTGCGATGTCGATCGCATGAAAAACGACGA
>CAYWEU010000172.1:0-5586 GCA_964457395.1 uncultured Candidatus Peribacteria bacterium | reverse complement strand
TAATTGATGGTGGAGATGCCGGGAGTTGAACCCGGGTCCAACGTGTAGAAAGCAGGCCCATACCATCATGTCCTTCTCAGTTCTCACGCCGCGTTGGAGAAGGACAGAGAAAGCGGCATGAGGATGACGTCGGGAATACGGAAGCGATCACAACGTCCGATGATCGTTACGCCTCGCTAGTGACGCTCAATCGATCCAGCGAGAATCAACCGGTGAGCGCGGTCCGAAAAGTCAGACCTTAGGCTGCGACCAGAGTACCTGCGCCCATGCGGGCGAAGATGTTCTCCAGTGCGCGAGCCATAGTGCTGTTTTTGGCAGCTAATGTGTGCAACAAGTGGGTATCGGGAACCGTTGCCATCCCGGATGGGAGCACATACCTCCTAGTATCACGCTGTCGAAACCTGTCATCCCCTGAGTTATAACAATTGAGTATTTGGAGGATCAATAGCGACTGAGTCCTGCCCGCCGTAGTCCGCCTAGGCGGACGAAGGTGGGTCATCCCCAGAGGAGTGTGTCCAGCCCATGCTGTGTAAGATCGTTCTGTCTGAAGTATAGCAAGAATGACCCAAAAGTCATGTATTCTCGAGTTTTACGTATATTTGCTTGGTCACAAGGCATTTGCAAAATACTATCAAATGTGCTATAATAATTACAACAATCTCTTATATCTTTCCCAATACACATATGAACCAGACTGTGAACACGTATGTGTCGCTTGCCCTCATTGGAGCGATCTCAGCCTTTGCGCTGACGGTCGTCCAAGCGCAGACGGTTGACGCCGTTACGCGTGGCATAAGCACGGTTACAGCCGTGGGCGATCTGACACCTGGTAACTAATTGTGCTACCAAAGCGCACACGTACAGACAAAGATCGCGCATACAAAGCTCCCCGAACGGGGGGCTTTTTATTTGAGTAACAATTTCATGAGCCAGTTTGCCAATCCTATGAGCAAACTCACGATGAGCCAACCCGTGAGCCCGCCGCTGATCACCAGCAAGATGAGGCTTGGGTCCATGCGCAGCGTGATCTGATACGTGACCCACAAGAACACACCGTTGACGATGATCACCGTTAGCAAGGTGACAAATGCTTTGAGCGGCAGCGTGAGTATCGTCAATACCGGGCGCAGAACAAGGTTCATGAGCGTGAGCAGCGCACCGACGACAACAAACGCCGGCCAGCCGCCGAAGACAGAGAAGTACTGTGGCAGCCAGCGGTTCATGGCGTAGACCAGCAACACGTTGAGCACTATTTTCAGGGCGATGCGTAACGGTGGGGACACCATACGAATACACTCTACGCTTTTACAAACCGTATCGACAATGTGCGTTCCTCTATCGTCACCTCGTTGCTCTTCCCGTCGTTGCTCTCCAGCACGCTGCGGGTTTCGGCTACGATGAGGTCTTGATGCGCTGCGAGCACGTCGTCCGCGCCGGTCAGTGCCAGCTTGATGGTGTCGGTAAACTCGAGTCCTGCGTCTTTGCGCAGTTGCTGCACGGCATGGATGATCTCGCGGGCTTCGCCTTCGAGCTTGAGCTCTGGCGTCAGTTTTGTGTCCAGACTGACGACGATACCTTTGTCCGTGGCGATGTTCTTTCCTTCTTTGTTGAGATAGACGATTTTGGCTTCGTCGGGACTCAGCGTTTCTCCTAAGATCACAAACGCCCCGTCTTTTTCCTCGAACTGTCCGGCTTTACCGGCTTTGATGAGCTCCTGCACTTTCGCGCCCAGTCGCGGGCCGACTTTGCGCGCGTCGACGTTCACCGCGCGAATGGCCAAGTTACTCGCGTCGTTGATCTCGGCAATGTCTTTCACATTCAATTCTTCCTGAATGATATTCTTGAGCACGCCGACGGTATCCGACGGAGAGAGCGCAAACGTTACCGATTGCAGCGGACAGCGCACACGTACTTTTGCTTCCGAGCGCAGATACAGCCCCAAGCCGACGATGGTCTGCGTGTTCTCCATGAGCCGCATGATCTTCAGCTCGTCATCCGTGAGGGTTTTTGACTCCGGCCAATGGGCGAAGTGAATACTGCCATGGTCTTCGACCACCAAGTTCAAATACATCGCCTCGGTGATGAACGGACAGAACGGAGCCAGCACTTGGCAGTGCGCGAGGAGCACCCTGTACAGAGTATCGAATGCTTCGTGTTGCGACTCGTCCTTGCCCGCAAAGCGTCGTCTATTCAACCGCACGTACCAGTTAGTGAGACCGTCGATGGACTCGGTCAAGTGTCCACAGGTCGCCGACAGGTCGTAGCTCTCCAGTTCTTCGGTCATGCGGTTGATGAGGTCTTGCGTGCGGGCGATGATCCACTTGTCCATCACATTTTCCGATGTGACGTTGCGCAGCGAGACATCCAGCGACGGTTTCCAATCCGCTGCGTTGGCGTATGTGACGAACAGGCGGTACACGTTCCACAGCGGCAGCAGCACGTTGCGCAGAGTCTCGCCGACAAGTTTTTCGGAGAAGCGCAGGTCTTCGCCGCGCACGGCAGGCGAGGCCATGAGCGCGTAGCGCACCGCGTCCGCGCCGTACTTGGTGACGATCTCGGTGACCTCCGGGTAGTTCTTGAGTCGCTTGCTCATCTTCTTGCCGTCTTCCGCCAACACGATGCCGTTGACCACGCAGTGCTGAAACGCCGGCTGCTGGAAGAGCGCCGCCGAGAGCACGGTGAGGGTGTAGAACCATCCGCGGGTTTGGTCGAGGCCTTCGGCGATGAAATCCGCCGGGAAGCCAGCGGGAAGCGGATAGCGACTAGCGGATAGCGATGATTGCTTCCCGCTATCCGCTACCTGCTGATCGCTAAAGGGAAAATGTTCTTGTGCATACGGCATTGCTCCGCTCTCGAACCAGCAGTCGAGCACTTCGGGAATCCTGCGCATTGCCGGGTGCAACGTGAACGTGCTCATCGACGCGTTCTTCGGCGCCAAGTGCAGTACTTGTTCGTACGGCAGTTTTTCGATGAGTAGTGTAAAAGCACGCAGCACTCCCGCGCTGCTGACGACGAGCACTTTCTTGCCGGCGTACTCGCGGCTCAGGCGGTCGCACGCGCGCTGGGCCCTGCCGAGAAATTGCTGCAGACTCTCGCCGCCTTTGGGCGTCAGGTGATGGAACGTTGTGTTGGTAGAATTTTTGACCATGCTTGGGTATTTCTTGTTCAATGTTTTTCCTGGCTGCCCGCTCCACTCGCCCATGTATCGCTCATTGAGTTCGTCCCAACCGCCGACGTACGGCACGCCGAGTTTCTCGGCCAGGATTTCTGCGGTTTGTGTTGCACGCAACAGCGACGAAGAAATCACGACGTCAAATGTTGCCCCCTTGAGTTGCGATGCGAGTTCTTTCGTCTGCGTGCGGCCTGTGTCGTTGAGCGGTGCATCGATTTCGCCGCCTTGCACGATGCCTTGCTTGTTGACGTCTGTTTCGCCGTGGCGGATGAACGACAGCGCGACGATATCTTTCTTCGAGCGGGCTTTTTCCTGTTGCCAAGAAATATCATCGACGATTTCTTTGTGCAGATCCATCTGAGCACCTGTGTGATGATCCCAATAAAATGCCTTGGGCTTGGCGAGTCCCGGGTACGGCTGATGCACGATGTTGTGCTTGTCTTGCTTGGTGAACACGTACGTGAAGTTCATCACCAAGTCGGCATGCGTCACCACCACGATGGTCTGACCGCGGTGCTTTGGCAGCACATCCTCCAGAAACGATGTGCAGCGTTTCTGGATGTGGTCCCACTTTTCCATGCCTTCAAAGTGATAAATACTCTCAACTTGCTGGCTGCTCAGCTTGTGAGCCCTGCGCTCGCGCACGAACGTGAGGTCATCGAAGTCCACATGCTTGCCTTCGTACTCTCCGAAGTCGACTTCTCGAAGACGGTCATCGATGATGACGTCCAACCCTGCGACGTCGGCGATGGCTTGTGCGGTGGCGCATGTGCGGGCCAACGGAGACGTGTAGATGGCGGAGACGGGCGGCGCATCTTTATCGCCAGCGATTGCATGCGCGAGTGCCGCGGCTTGCTGTTTCCCTGTATCGGTCAACTCTGTTCCTGGCGGTTTGCACTGGTACACTTTCTCCACGTTGCCATGGCTCTCGGCATGTCGCGAGAAGATGACTTTCGTAAAACGATTGGGGACTTTGGCCATCAGCTCGTCGCGCGAGCCAAGAACCTCGACGGTGCCCGTTACCGAGTCTCTCCAGATGGGTAGTGGCGTGCCCCAGTACCTGTTGCGCGAGATGGCCCAGTCGCGTGCGCCTTCCAGCCATTTGCCAAAGCGGCCATCGCGCAAACTCGCCGGCACCCACTGTGTCTGCGCATTCGCTGCGAGCATGTCGGCTTTGATCTTCTCGACTGCGACGAACCACGACGACGTGGCGTAGTTGAGCAGCGGCGAGTCGCACCGCCAGCAGTGTGGGTACGTGTGCGTGAAACTCTCGGCTTTGAACAGCGATTTGTGCTTTTTGAGCCACTGCGCAACCGTCTTGTCCCCGGCACTGGGATCATCCTTGGGCTTGGCGTCCATGCCTGCAAAATCAGTCACTTGCTTCTTGAATTTCCCGTCGATGCCGATGTGCTGCAGGACGTCGACTTTCTCGCGCTGGCCGACTCTGTAGTCATCGTCGCCATATCCCGGCGCGATGTGCACGATGCCCGTACCGTCTTCGGTCGTCACGAAGTCGCTGCCGTCGACGACACGAAACGCTTTGCCCGCGTACTGCGTGGCGTAGTAGGGGAACAGCGGCTTATACGTTTTGCCGATCAGCTTTTTGCCGGAGATTTCTTCGACGATGGAAAACTCTTTGCCCTTAAACACGTTCTCGGCCAGGTTCTTGGCAACGATGAATAATTTGCCGTCGATCTCGGCCTTCACGTACGTGACTTCCTTATGTACCGCGAGGAACAAGTTGCCCGGCAACGTCCAGCCTGTAGTAGTCCACGCCAAGAAGAAAGTTTTTTGGTTGAGCGGTTTACTGGTTTTCTGGTTTTTTCTGCGAGGTTCCTTGGACTCCTTGGATTCCTTGGTTTCTTTGGATTCCTCCTCCAGCTCAAACATCGCCGTCAGCGAGTAATCCGAGATTTCTTTGTAACCCTGCGTCACCTCGAAGTTCGAGAGCGGCGTCTGGCACCGGGGGCACACGTGCATCGGCTTGTAGCCTTCGTAAATCAAGCCCTTGTCGTGCAGCTGCTTGAACACCCACCAAATGCTTTCCATATAGTCGGGGTCCATGGTCCGGTAATCCCAGTCCATGTCTACCCAGCGCCCGAGCCGTTCCACAGTCGTGCGCCATTCTTTCGTGTAGCGCTGTACTGCCGCACGGCAGAGATCGTTGAACGCCTTTACGCCCATCGCTTCGATGTCCTTCTTGCTGCGAAGTCCCTGCTCTTTCTCGATCTCGTTTTCGACCGGCAGCCCGTGGCAGTCCCACCCAAACCTGCGGCGGACGTGCTTGCCGCGCATGGTCTGGTAGCGGGGGATTACATCTTTTATCGTGCCAGCCAGCAGGTGTCCGTAGTGCGGCAAACCCGTGGCGAACGGCGGACCGTCATAGAAACTAAAGGTATCGCCACCTTCGCGCA
>CAYWEU010000171.1:0-7116 GCA_964457395.1 uncultured Candidatus Peribacteria bacterium | reverse complement strand
GGTGTTCGACGAGGCAAGCAAAACAAAGCCTCCACACGAAGCCCTTGAAGATGCTCGTAGAGCTATACATACACACACACGTGAGACTGTGGAAGAGACAAGAGATGAAGGTAGGACAACAATGAGACAAACACTGGCTGTTGCCCGCGGAGGTCGCAGAGCCAGGCACATGTCGTAGAAGTACATCACTGTCGAAAGGAGAGGACCCTTCGCGCGCTCAGGGCAAGCTTGAACCTCCATGGCTTGCCATGAGGAGGCCGCAGGCCTCCGAATGGTGCCGGGGAGAGGACTTGAACCTCCATGGGATTGCTCCCGCCAGCTCCTAAGGCTGGTGCGTCTGCCATTTCGCCACCCCGGCATGTTCGAAGTATACCTGTATCGTGGCTTTTCCTCAGACTACTTGTACACATCATGATCGCCTACCGCCAGCATGACAGCTGTGTTTTTATGAAGATATTCGAAGACTATTCGATACTGGTAATTGACCGAAAAACTCCACACCTCTTTCAATTTTCCTTTCAGCTTATGTACTCGCAAAGAAGGGTGATGTGGATCGGCGGCAAACGTCGCAATGCGCTCTTTCACCTCTCTTTGTACATCAGGTGACAGCTTTTTAAACATACGAACGAACGCCGGCTGGTAACCGATGCGAAGTTGGGTCATAGACGCTTGGCAAGTTCATCCAGATTGCCATAGAGCGTGGGCTCTTTTCTAGCTTGAAGAACAGCTTCCACCGCCTGATCTTCCAGATATTTTTCCAGAGCCAGTCGCATGGCAGCCGCTTTGTTTGGCGCTTTTCCTTGGCGAATGAACGCTTTGAGCTGGCGGAGTAAGTTTGCGGGTAAAGGGACAGAAATGGTGGTCATGAGCGATTGCAAGAAATGTATGATATTATCATACTCCGTTTCATTGCGAATTGCAATCCTATAACTCACTCAGCAACGTTCTCCGCTACTAGCTTCGCAGCACTTTCCGGCGCATTATCAGTAAACAACTGCCCAAGCTCATCACAATCTTCGATGCTTTTTTTCAGCCATCCCTCCTTGTCCTTTTTCCATTTGGCGAAAGCAAGAGGGTCATCGATGGTTGCCCTGTACTCTCTCCGTGCAAGCAGGGAGGAGGAGAGCATATCCATTTTGTCCACTATTCGCACGTTGAGTCGCTCCTCTGGGGTGGTGCATGGCATGGTGCACAGTTTCTCGATGGCTTCTCTGTACGCGCTTATCTTAACAGCGAGTTCTTTCAGGGCTTCTTGATACCACGAGCTGTAATCACGAGGTATGCAGACTTCTTTGTAGAAGAGGGTGATTTGAGCACGAATAGCTTCAAGAGTGTCAGTCGCTTTGAGCTTTGTTTTGAGGTTTTCCATGTGTAGTTCAGCATCCTCACCTGCAAAGATATGCTGCAAAGCACGTTCAATAATGGCAATGATTTGCAATGGCTCACACACTTCTTCGAGCCGATCTCGGATACCGAGCGTCGTTATGAGTGCTTCACAGCATTCATTGTCTTCATGACCTTTTACCATAATGTCCATCATGAAACCATCGTAGCAATTTGAGTCCCCAAGGCAAGAAACAACATTTGCTACTCCTCGATGAGCGCAATCTGTAGCTCTTGTAACTGTTCTTTCGGCATCGCTGCCGGGGCGCCAAGCATGAGGTCTTTGGCCTTCTGATCCTTCGGGAACGGTGTGACTTCGCGGATGTTCGGTTCACCGGCCATGATCATCACCACGCGATCGATTCCATACGCGAAACCTCCATGCGGCGGGGCGCCGTACTCGAACGCTTTGAGCATGTGGCCAAACCGTCGTTGCTGATCTTCCGCACTGATGCCCAGCATGTCGAACACTTCGCTTTGCAGCACCGGGTCATGAATCCTGATGGACCCGGACCCCAGCTCGTACCCGTCGAGCACCAGGTCGTAGCAGACGGCGTGCACGTCCAAAGGTTTTTCTTTGCGGTGCTTCCATTGCTCCGGGTTCGGGCTGGTAAACGGGTGGTGCGAAAACGTCAGGCTGCCATCGTCGTTCTCTTCGAACATCGGGAAGTCGGTGACCCAGAACATGGAGTGGATCGACTCGTCGATCAGGGCAAAACGCTTGGCGGCCTCGGAGCGGATTTTGCTCAAACTGGCGCAGACGACCTTGAACTTGTCGGCACCGAAGAACAGGGCGTCACCTTTTTTGGCGCCGGTCATCGTCTGTAACTTCTCCAAAAAACCTTCTTTGAAGAACTTGAGCAGCGGCGAGCTGGGCCCGTCTTCTTTGAATAGAATGTACGCGAGGCCTTTGGCTTTCATCTCTTTCGCGAGCTCTGTCCACGTATCGATCTCGCCTCGTGAGAGCACGGCTCCTCCAGGTACCCGCAGCGCTCGCACTGTGCCACCCGGCAGCGTGAGTGCGGCTTCGAAGACGTTGAACCCGCAGCCAGGAACAACCGATGAAATGTCCGTGAGTGGCAGCTCGTAGCGCAAGTCCGGTTTGTCGGAGCCATACGTATCCATCACGTGTTTCCACGTGTACCGTTCGACTTTGCCACTACGCAATTTTTTCTTGCTGCATTGCGTGAGAATTTCGAGCAGAGATCCTTCGATGATCTTTTGCACATCAAACTGGTCGCAGAAACTCATCTCGAAATCCAGCTGCAAAAATTCCGGCTGACGGTCGCCGCGCAGGTCCTCGTCGCGAAAGCACCGGGCGATTTGAAAGTAGCGGTCGAGCCCGCCGACCATGCACAGCTGCTTGAGCTGCTGCGGGCTTTGCGGTAACACGAAGAACTGCCCCGGGTACACGCGCGAAGGCACGATGTACTCGCGTGCGCCCTCGGGAGTCCCCTTGATGAGGCACGGAGTGTCGATCTCCAAACAGCCTTGTGCCGTGAAGTACGTGCGGATGATTTGAAAGACATGGGAGCGAAGTTCGATATTGCGCCGCATCTGCGCTCTGCGCATGTCGAGATAGCGATACTGGAGCCGCAGCTCTTCGTTCACCGGAGCTGGAGAGTCGATCTCGAATGGCGTAGTTTTTGCTGTATTCAATACTGTCAGCTGATCAACGACCAGCTCGATCTTCCCGGTGGGCATCTTCTCGTTCTGGGTACCAGCCAAGCGCTTGCTCACGACTCCGTCGACTTTCAACACCCACTCACCGCGGATGTCTTCTGCGGTGGAAAAGAGCGCCTTGTCTTTCTCGGGATGAAAGACCACCTGAGTCACGCCGTACCGGTCACGAAGATCGATGAAGATGAGCCCACCATGGTCCCGGCGGCTATTTACCCAGCCGCACAGTGTGGCCTTAGAGCCAGCCTGTTTTGCCGTCAATTCGCCGCAGGTGTGGGTACGGTGCATGGCGACAGAATACCGGAAATATGAGCAAGTTGTAGATCAAACTGGAGGGGTGTCACAGCATGTCCGTAGCGGAGACATCGGCCTCTGCCGCTAACGGGCTACGGCCGACAGGCCGTGTCTCCGACTGGGCCGAAGGCCCAGATGGTTCATCAATACAGCCGAAACAGTGACGATCTGTCCCTCGCAACGTTCGATGGGTGATCAGGGCATTTTTCGATGGCTTTACTTGAAGAACTTTCCCAACTCGTCCTTAAATTCCTCCACATCCTTGAACTCTCTGTGTACCGAGGCAAAACGGATGTACGCGACTTTGTCGAGCTTGGCCAGAGCGCGCATGACGTCCGAACCGATGGTCGCGCTCTCGACTTCGGACTTGTTTTTCCCCCACTTTTCCTCGAGGCCGCTGAGCATTTTGTCGATGTCCTTTTGGCTAACCGGGCGCTTGGTGCAGGATAGCCAAATACCCCGCTCCAGCTTGGTGCGGCTATAAGGCTCCCGCGTGCCATCGCGCTTGATCACGATGAGCGACGACAGCTCCTGCCGCTCGAACGTGGTAAATCGGTGATCGCACTTGGGACACTCGCGGCGCCTGCGAACGGCGCGACCTTCTTCGCTCAAACGTGAGTCAATAACGGCCGTATCCTCGTGCTTGCAACGGGGGCAGAACATGAGAGTAGCTTACCGTAAAGAAGTGGTAGGAAGTAGCGAAGAAGACGAATGAAAAATTTCAAATTTTTAATGAGTTCACCGGATAGCATCTACTCTTATATTCCCCTGCCGCACCACTCTCATTTCGCCGCCTTCTATTTCTACGATCGTCGAGGGGAGCTGCACCGGCAGATCGCCGCTGTCCAAGATCATATCTGCCAGATGCTCTTGCTCCTGGAATTGCGACAGTATTGCGCCGAGCGAATACGTCTCGGGAAAGCCATGCAGATTTGCAGACGTGGTGGCGATGGGACGAGGAAACCCACTGGCCAGCGCCATGGCGATGGGGTGAGACGAAATGCGCATACCGATGACTGTCGGCGCCGCGGCACCGGGATGCGTGACATGCAACGCAGCGACGGGATTCTCTTTGCGCGGTAACAAGAGCGTCAGTGGCCCGGGTAAATACTTCTCCGCCAACCGTCTCGCCGTCTCGCTGAACGCCAAGTAGTTCTCTGCCTGGGCAACCGAGCCGAAGAGCACACTGACCGGCTGAGCTTCCGGCCGACGCTTAATGGCAAACAGTCGTGCCACGACCTCGGGCCGACACACATCGCACGTGATGCCGTAGCACGTCTCGGTCGCGTGGATCACGATGCCTCCCTGATGAAGAGTCTTGAGCGCTCGGCGTACAGAAGCCTGAGAAGTATCGAGGATGAGCATAAAGAGAGTGTACCTTTATTATCTGACTCTCTCTCTAGAAAATTTTCCGATCAATTCTTCGATTCTCTTTTCCAGTATCGGCGACATCGTCACCGTCAGTGACACGGGGACGGTTCGCTCGCCGATCTTCAGTTGCACTTTCTCGCTGCCCGGGAACGTTTCGAAGAGCGACTTCAAGTCCATCAGCAATTGCTTGGGGGCTCTGGCCGGCAGCTCTACGGTGTGAATCGAAATGTGACTCGCGCTGAATCCGCTGTCTTCTGTTGGCGTTTTCTGTGCCTTGTCCTCCAGTTTTTCGATCAATGCTGCAACCGGCATGCCGCGCAAAATCCACTGTGCCAGTGACCCATGCAACGAGTCTGTGGAACTTTCGACAACCGGTTCGCTGTCGATCCTCTCGACGATCACGTCGCCTTCTTCGGTGATTACCTCGACTGCTTCCTCGACTTTGCGCAGCATCGGGCGCCAGCTCTTCGCTTCCTCTTCGTCGAACATGCCGTCGGTCTTTGCGCGTTGCAACATGCTTGCCAGCGACACGCGCTTGATGGCGTCGGCTTTTACTTGCGGCAAGCCCATGCGCATGTCGAGTACGCCTGCGATGACCAACACCGTGTCGGTTTTCTCCAGCTGCTCACCGATCTGCGCAAACACTTTAGGAAATACCGTCACCTCGATCTTGCCCGTCGGGTCCTCGATGGACAAGATCGCCATAGTATCGCCCTTCTTTGTGCGAATGACCTTGGTCTGTTCCACGATGCCCGCAACGGTCACCTTGCGCCCAACGTCGTCTTTGCCCAAATCCTCTACCAGTCGCGCCTTCTTGCCGATGTACTTGCGCAGTCCGGCCAGTGGATGGCTGCTGACGTAGAGCCCCAGTGTCTCTTTCTCCCAGAGCAGCTTCTGCTGTGCCGTCGCGGGCTCTTGCTGTTCGAATGCCAGACTTGCGGCGTTCTCGGCACCGAGCCCCGAGAACATGTCGGTCTGCGACGCGGCGACATCGCCCGTTGCTTTGCTGAACTCGGCGATCTTGTGGTACTGGGCGACCAGCGTTCCGCGCTCGCCGAGCGAATCGAGCGCACCCGACTTGGCCAGCGACTCGAGGAGTTTCTTGTTGAGGATTTTACTCGGCACGCGCGCGGCGAAATCTTCGACGGTTTTAAATTTTCCTCCACTTTCGCGAATCGCGATGATCTGATGCACAGAGCTCTCGCCCACGCCCTTGATGGCAGTCAGTCCGAAACGAATGTTGCCGTCGGGCAACGCGGTAAATTGGTCACGCGACTCGTTGATGTCTGGCGGGAGCACTTGCAATCCCATCGCGCGGGCTTCGCCGATCTCGATGGTGATGCGATCGGTGTCACCGTTCTCGCTGCTGAGCAACGCGGCCATAAACTCTGTGGGGTAGTGCGCCTTGAGGTACGCGGTCTCGTACGCGATGCGCGCGTAGCACGCCCCGTGCGACTTGTTAAACCCGTACCCGGCAAACGGCGTGATGATGTCGTCGAACAGCGTGACGGCAAGGCGCTCGTCGTAGCCTTTGCCCACTGCACCTTTGAGGAACATGTCGCGCTGCGCGTCGAGTTCTTTCTTGATCTTCTTGCCGATGGCTCTGCGCAGCAAGTCGGCTTGCGCGAGCGTAAACCCCGCGAACACGCGTGCCATCTCCAAGATTTGCTCTTGGTAAATGCCAACGCCGTACGTGGGCTTGAGAATCGGCTCCAAGTCTTTGTGCAGGTACTTCACCTCCTTCTGCCCGTGCTTGCACTTGATGTAATCCGGAATTTTCTCCATCGGTCCCGGCCGGTACAACGACACCATGGCCGTGATGTCGTCGAATTTGCTGGGCTTGAGCTGTTTCAAATACCTGCGCATGCCCGCCGATTCCAGCTGGAACACGCCCGTCGTCTCGCCGCGCGACAGCAGCTCGAACGTCTCTTTGTCATCCATGGGGATCGTCCGGATATCGATCTTGATGCCGTGGAGCCGCTCGATGATGATGAGCGCCGTCTGGATGATGGTGAGGTTTTTGAGTCCCAAGAAGTCCATTTTCAGCAGTCCCAGCGACTCCAACGGCTTGGCGTCGTACTGCGTGATGATCGTGTTCTCGTCTTTCGGCGCGCGCTGCAGCGCGGTGTATTTCGTGGCCGGCTCGGGAGTGATGACCACCCCGCACGCGTGCACCGATACGTGCCGCGCCTTGCCCTCCAGCTTGAGCGCGATCTCGACGATTTTGCGATACGTGTCGTTGCTCTTGATGGCGGCTTGCAGTTCGCTGGTCTCTATCGCGTCGACCAGCTTGGTACCCGGCCGGTCCGAGATCAATTTCGCGAGCGCGTTCATCTCCACAAACGACACCCCGAACGCGCGGCCCACGTCCTTGACCGCAGCCCTGGC
>CAYWEU010000170.1:0-2859 GCA_964457395.1 uncultured Candidatus Peribacteria bacterium | reverse complement strand
GCGGATGGTGGTCACCAACTGTCGACTAGACAGGCCTATGAGGAACTCGATCTCCTGCTCGAGTTGGTGCGTGACCTGCTGCCGCTCCGTGAGCAACCCCGCTACGCCAACGACGATGACCACCAGAGGCGCCAGGGATAGCGCAGTGTAAAACGCCAGGGACGCCGATAGCCGCATGCAGTTATTCTTCCACCAGTTCTCCATAGCGCTCTGGGCGACGCTCCACATGGTCTTGATACTCATAGCAGCTTTCCTAAGGTAACATCACGAGAAGGGCTCGCCACTGCCGTGCCGCGTCTCAGCTCACCGAGTTCAGCACGGGAGCTTCCAAGGCCTCGAGAATAGTGCGACAAAAAGCTGGTAGGTCTTGAGGCATACGTGACGTAATCAGTGTATGGCAAGACGTTTTCCCTGTAGATACATCACGTAGTCCTTTCTGTTGGCTTCTACTCGTTGGCCTTCTATGTCCCTGACTCTCGTGCGTTCTCTGGGAGTACAGCACATCTTCGGTAGTGCTCTCAAAGTGAGACCCGTGGATATCACGAGGCTCAAAATGAGATGGACAGTGAGAGCAGGGGTGAGCCGTGATTGCCTTATACTGGGCGTCTTGTAGGCGCTCAGAAAGTCGGCAGGTCTATAGCCTGCCGGGTACTCTGCACAGTCTGCGTGACCTCGACTGCGGCTCTGATGTTGCTATTAGTATCCTATCTACCCTCTCCTGGCTATGGGAGCAAAATCTGTACCACTCTTTTCTGACAGAGCCCTGAGGAGCTAGTGCTCTGTCACACTTCTAATTTAGGGTAGACCGACTTCAACTTTACCCGAGCGTCGTCGACTTTGAATTGCCAATCGACTCCTCGTTGTCTGGCGTTGCTGTGATCGTGCCACGCTGTCGTTTCCTCGCGGATTTCCTCAACCGTTGCACATCGACGACCCGTGATGCATTGCCGGGTCATCGAACTCAACTCGTTTTCGGCTATATGCAACCAACTGCCGTGCTTGGGCGTGTGGCAAAACTCCAAGTGCCGCACCAGTGATCTCGCCTTTTCCGGCTCAAAAGTCTCGTAAAAGGCGCCTTTGGTGTGCGTATTCAAGTTGTCGCTGACTCATATCACCTTCTCAACCGACGCGTATCGAGTACGTAATAATCCCTCGACTTCTTGCGCCCAATCCACCTTGCTTCGCCGGGCGCGAACCGATACTTGACGCCACCCGGAAAGCGGCGCGCAGAACATAAAAATGCTTGCAGTCCCGGCTCGCTCGTATTCGTAATCCACTCGACGCGGATGCGTCTTTGTGCCTGCGCTCGGCTGCCGCGATTCCTTCAGTCACTGCATCGGCTGTTCATCCATGCACAACACGGGATACCGGACATCGTAGGGCCGGGCGTAGACATCCAGCACTTCCTCCATGCTCGCGGCGCACTCGGCATCAGACTCGGGAGGGATCACCCAATACGCGATCTTTCGCTGCGTAAACTTGTTTTTTTTAGCGTCCGACGTAGCGTCTCGTGGCTCACCGATGCGACGATTTCCAGCGTCACGGCTTGTTCGGCCAACAGTCGCAGCGTCCCATTGGCCCATCCTTTCGGCGGTTGGCCCAACCGCAACGCGATGCTCTTGGCTTCTTGCTCTCCGTCGAGAACCTTGCTGCGGACCCGACGCTTGGGTTTGCCATGGAGTGTCGTCTCGAACCCCTCGGTGACAAGGCTTTCCCGCATGTTCTCCACCGTTTGCGTGCGACAACCGAAGGCATCCGCGATCTTGGCATCCGCCCAGCTTGGGCCATCGACATCGGCCTGCAACAAAATCGAGGCCCGCCGCACACGTTGCGCCGCCACACCCCGCTTCTTCAAGATCTGATGCAACGTTTCACGTTCTCCATCCGTCAAGCGAACGATATATTTCTTTGGCATTGCCCAACCCTCCTTGGTTGGACCCACAATGACCAAAATCAATCGGATTCTCTACCCTAAATTACAAGTGTGACAAAGCACTAGCCGTTGGAGTAGACGACTCTTATCGATAGTGAGGAGTTGGGCACAGTTCACCATCGATGGCGCGTCAAGCCCCCCTTCAGGGGGCTGAACGATAACAGTCACGGGATAGGGGCGGAGCGTCGTAGTAATGGCTGCAATGATCGTGGTGGCTGCATACTGGTTGCCCACATCGTTTTGTAGGATGAGGGCCGGCCGGATGCCTTGTTGCTCACTACCCCGGCCAGGATTGAAATTGACAAACCAGACTTCTCCACGCCGGCACGCTAGCTCTGGCATGCCCACGCCTCAGCGCCTGCGGCAAGCTGCGCTTCTGCTCTGGTAGCATCTTCACGTGCCATCGCCTGATAGCCTGCGATCAGTCCCTGCTTCGGGGTCCAGGGGTCTACGGTACGCCCTAGCAGAGAGTCTGTGCTCACACCGAGGGCATCAGCAATACGCACTAACACGCCCACACGTGGATCGACTTTATCAAGCTCAATCTGCGATAAATACTTCTGAGATAAACCAGCCTTTTCTACTAAGTCCTTTTGCTTCCAGCGCTTATCAACTCGCGCCTTCACAATGTTTTGCCCAAGCGTTCCCATGGTTTCACCTCCTTTTAGGATGAAATATGCCAGTACTGACTTCTGACAGTCTTTGAAAAAATGGACATTCAATCAGCCCATGAGTAGAGCGACCTCAGGGTGGCATGTCTTTGAGACAAACGCGCATCGGTTTGCCTTGATCCCTCAAGTCCATGGCACAAAGCCCATCGACAACCTCCTTCAGCAGACGTCGATCATGCCCCGATACGCCGGCGGTGTTCACCCCATACATGATCTCGGAGGATGTCTCCATACAAGCACCGCTGCGCTCAAAGA
>CAYWEU010000169.1:0-1847 GCA_964457395.1 uncultured Candidatus Peribacteria bacterium | reverse complement strand
GTACTGCGGTGCACACCGAAGCGCAGTGCCGTCTTTTGAATATCTGTGCACTGCTTGTAGAAGCGGATAAGGTCATTGGGGTTGAACATGGCAACAGCTGGGGAAGAACCTCAGTGTCGCAAACCTGGTGAATGAATAAGACGACCTTGGAAATCCACCCGTTTTGTGCTATACTATCTAGATAAAAACACGCATACCCATGCCAAAGAATGCCACAAAACCCATCGGGCAAACATTGATGTCGCTCATCGATGACCTTCTCGGGCTGCAACGAAACGTCGAAGAAGTGATCCAAATACCCGATGAACAGCTTTCTCGCGAGGAAAAACAGGTCGTCAAACGGTACGAGGAAGGCCTGCAACGTATTCTGGATGTCATCGCTCCGGCGGGGCTCAAGTTCGACAGGAACTTGATCACCATCAACGATCAGCTGATCGGCAGGAGCTTTTACGCATACAACTGGCCGAGCCAGATCTACCCCAACTGGATGTCGCAAATGATCAACTTCGATGCGCAGATGGACATGTCGATGTTCATTTACCCGGCGTCGAACAAAGTCATTTTGAAAATGCTACGCAAGAAAGTCACCGAGATGCGCAGCTCCATCCGCATGCTCCAACAACGCGGCATCGTCCGCGACCCGTCGCTCGACGCAGCGTTGCAAGACGCCGAGGAATTGCGTGACTTGCTGGCACGCGGCAGCGAGAAACTGTTTCAGCTGGGGTTCTACTTCACCATCTACGCCGAGAACGAAGCCAAGCTCAAGAAAGCGCAGTCCGATATCGAATCGATTTTGGGAGGCAAGCTGATTCTCACCAAGCCGTCGGTCTTCCAGATGGAGCATGGCTGGAACAGCACGCTCCCCTACTGCCTGGACGAACTGGACTTTAGCCGCAACATGAACACGCAAGCATTGGCAACCAGCTTTCCGTTCTCCAGCTCGGACCTCACCGATGACCATGGCATTTTGTACGGCATCAACCGACACAACGATTCGCTGATCATCTTCGACCGCTTCGATCTGCCCAACGCAAACGCCAACGTCTTCGCGACCTCCGGCGCCGGTAAGTCCTACGTTGTGAAGCTCGAGATTTTGCGTTCGCTCATCCAGGGTGTGCAAGCCTACGTCATCGACCCGGAAAACGAGTACACCGACCTGTGCAAGACCGTCGGCGGAACCATGATCCCGATCTCGCTGCAGAGCAGCTTCCGCATCAACCCGTTCGACTTGCCCAAGGCCGTGCGTGGCGAAGACGCCGAAACCGGCGAAGTGCTGCGCGGCGCGATCATCAACTTGCATGGACTGTTTAAACTGATGCTCGGCAAGATCACTCCTGCCGAGGAAGGCGTGCTCGACCGCGCAATCTTGAATACGTACGCACTCAAAGGCATCACGCTGGAAACGCCGGACCCGACCGGCATGGAGCCGCCGACACTGCATGACTTGGTCGACGTGCTCATGACGACCCAGGGCGGCGAGGCCATGGCGCAGACACTACAAAAGTTCACGGAAGGCAGCTTCTCGGGGCTCTTCGACCGTCCGACGAACATCGCGCTGGACAAGCA
The DNA here is from genome assembly GCA_964457395.1 of uncultured Candidatus Peribacteria bacterium. GTDB lineage: Bacteria > Patescibacteriota > Gracilibacteria > Peribacterales > Peribacteraceae > CAVZXD01. The sequence continues at coordinate 281 of CAYWEU010000169.1, read as the reverse complement.
GATGGTCGTATTTCAGATCCGCGACTTGGAAGACGTTCTGCGGCCGATCGCCATTTACATCGTACTGAACTTCTTGTGGAACCGCATTCGCTCGGAGATGCGCAAGCGTCTGCTGGTGATCGACGAAGCCTGGAACTTGATGCAGTACGAGGACTCGGCGCAGTTTCTCTACGGGCTCATCAAACGCGCACGCAAGTACTACTTGGGTGTCACGACCATCACGCAGGATATCGACGACTTCTTCAACTCTCCGTACGGCAAGCCGATCATCTCGAATACAT
>CAYWEU010000168.1:0-6935 GCA_964457395.1 uncultured Candidatus Peribacteria bacterium | reverse complement strand
CGCCGTCAGCGGATTATTGAAAAATACCGAGAGTACATGCGCATTACGTTTAACGAACTTGGAGCTGCATCCGCACAACAAACACAGGAGTTGTATGCTTGGGTGACAAGCGAGAAGGACATCAACAAACTTGAAAAATGGTTTGATGCGGACTGCAAAAAGAAAATAGTGGCAGCCAAGGCATTGCATCAAGAATTGGTGCGGCACCTCACCGAAGCTCAAAGTAAAAAACTCATTTCAGAAACATCGAAAAACCAATGGATGAGCCGATTCAAGGACCCAAACGTCAATTACAAAGCAAAAGAATATTGGATACAAAAGCAGATGCCGGACTACATTCGGCGATGGGAAAAGGTCATGCAAGAGCGCGCGGTCATCGCACAGAACCCAAAACTGATGCTGCTGGATTCCAAGATGATCAATGTTGCAAAAATCTTGGATCCCAAAGCTTTCGTCGAACTGCATTACAACGATCGAGTGGGCCTGCTCGCAAAAGCCAAAGCCGCCATGCTTTCTGTCGAGAAGGGACAGAGCGATCTGTACTTGCGCGCTAAGACCATGCTCAACAAAGCCGTTTCCAAGCGTGTCATGGCACAGCACAAAGTCGGCACCTGGCTCGAGCGAATCTTTAAGGCCAATGCATCACGTGTAAAAATCGAGGAATTTCTGTCCTTCGATCAAGACAACTCGCTCGGAACACTCATCGGCAGATGGGAACACGTCAAAAAACGCTATGACATTCTCGTGGACCGCATGAAGCAGCGCGGCAAGAGCAACGTGCGGGGCTGGAACCCCGTAACAGAGAATCAATTCCTCGGCATGCACTACGAGCAGCGACTGCGCTACGTGGAAGAAGGCGAGCACCGCATGCACGAGTCCAGCACTATCAACAACGAACCGCCGACGTTCATCCGCATCCGTCATGCATTGGACGTCAGAGATTGGGAGGATGCCGCTCTGCATATCGCCCGCGCGGAGCACAACCCCCTGACGCCGGAGGCCCGAGAACGCTTGAATTCCATGAAGCGCTACCTCGAGGCATTCCGGAAAAGCAAGAAAGGCGGCAAGGACACAAGCAAAAGCAACCTGGAGAAAGCCAAAGAAGCCCAAGAACAGATCGATCGCGTGCTACCGCTCATCCCCCTCTCGATGCGCAATGTCATCTACCGGGGGTTAATGGGCCCAAACCCTAACCGGTACATCCACCAATTGCGCTGGATCGTCTACAATAACGAATGGTGCACGAGGAACGGATACCACAACGAGAAACGAGCAAGAATGGGCGCGAGTAAAGAGAATGAAGAGCGTACGAACCGTGCGGCACGCTTCGGCGGAGACACGGGCATGCACGACGTCATCAATGCGCGCAATGACAGCCAACAGTGCATCCGCAAAGAAGATTACTCTAAGCGAAAAGCAACGTACCGTCACTGCGACATGAGCAACGGAGCCGTGGCGGCAAACTTGGGAGAGTGGCTGGAAAAGGAGCAACATCCGCGCACACTCTACTGGACCATCTTCTGCGGTAACGAAAAAGGTGAGCCATGGTCCGAGTCGGCACATAACGAACTATTCCGCAACTTAACCACTTTGCGGTCGGCAACCAGAACACTCCAAAGCTGCGGTGCCACGTACTCCCCTTCCACACTCGAAGGCAGATCGGCCAACAATGCCGAGGCACGCTACGCAATGTCGCTCTAGTAAAGGGATCACCTGCACTTGATAAAGCCCGCGAGATTGCACATACTGCGCCCCTATGAAACGCATCCTCTCTTTCTTGTGCATAGCGGCTTTGCTCAGCGCCTGCACAAGCGTGCCATCCCGCACATCCATCGAACAACAGCTCGAAAACCCGCTCACAGCCTCTCGCTACGGCGACGAGCTGGCCGATGCGATGGCGAATCTCTTCATCCAGAAAGACCCCGTCGTCGACCAGCCTGGCATGAAAGCACTCATCGAACAAGGCATTGCCGAAGGCAAGCAGATAGCTGCTGTGGCACGCAAGCAACAGAAAGAGGGCACCATGGGCATCTTCCACGAAGTGAAGCGCAGCATCTTCGGTTACGCATTATTTTTCGAGGACACGCTCTACCTCTCATCGGACTTCTTTGTCTCACCCGGCGTGGACCTGCACGTGTATTTCAGCGAAGCAGTGGACCCGCGAGACGCGGCATTCCCCGACGTCACGGCGGTCGATCTGGGCCGACTGCAAATGGTCTTCGGCCCGCAGCAGTACCAGGTGACGTCCAAAGACCCTTCGAAACTGCGTACGGTGGTCGTATGGGACACGAAACTCAAGCAGATCTACGGGTTTGCGCAGTTGAGCAGATAAAGAGAAGAGTGAGATGAGTGGAAGGAGTGGAAAGAACAAGAAGAACGCCGATTGTTTTCCCGAAAAGCACGATTCCTTCCACTCTCCTCCTTCGTTCCACTCTTTTTACTCCTTTACAAAGGCATCTCGCTCCCCTGTTGCTGCGCCGCGTTGATAGCCTGGGCGATCGCCTCCATGTTGCTTGGCACTTTCTGGTTGTTCACGAAGTACGTCGGCGTGCCACTGACGTGCATCTTCTCGCCGGAAACGTAGCTTTGATTCACGATGACTTGCTTGATGCCTGACCGCACGCAACGGTCAAAGAGATCCTTGTCAAGACCGAGTGCAGTGGCCCAGTCGCGCAGCGCGCCAGAGCTTAGATCTTTCTGCCTTTCGTAGGCCAGATCGACAAACTCCCAAAACTTGCCCTGGTCGGCTGCACACTCGCTGGCTTGCGCCGCTTCGAACGCGTACGGGTGAATGGCCTGCAACGGGAAATGCATGAATTCAAATTTCACCTGCTGGCCATACTGCTGCATGAGCGGCTTGTTGATGAGCTCGTGGGCCGATTTGCATGCCGGACACTGGATGTCGCCGTACTCGGTGACCGTCACAAGCGCGGATGCATTGCCTCTGGGTGTCCGCGACGACTGTGCGCTGAGACCGGTGGTGTCGACACCGCAAGCGGCGAGAGCGACGGCAAGAGGAAGCGCAAGAGCGAGAAATCGAAGGCGCATAGAGGGAGCAGGGATGATAGAGGGAGAGTACAGTAAAAATTTCAAATTTAACATTTGAAATTGGCCTTCTTGGTTTCTTTGAAATCACACTGGCGCTATACTCCGTATCCTTATGACCCTCTACCTCAAATACCGACCGCAAGCCTTCGCCGACGTGGTAGGGCAAGACCACATCGTCACGACGCTGGAAAACGCATTGCAGCGGGGACAGCTGTCGCACGCGTATTTGCTATCCGGCACGCGCGGGACCGGCAAAACGTCCGTCGCACGCATCTTGGCCAAGACGATTTTGACCAAAGACATCGCTGATGAGGCGCTGCGCGCGCAGGTAATCCGCGGAGTCGAAGACGGCTCGCTCGTGGACTTGATAGAGATCGATGCCGCCAGCAACCGCAGGATCGATGACATTCGCGAACTGATCGAACGTATTAATTTCTCGCCCGTTGTCACCACTGCCAAGGTATACATCATCGACGAAGTGCACATGCTCACCAAAGAAGCATTCAATGCACTGCTCAAAACTCTCGAAGAGCCGCCACCGTACGCGTACTTCATCTTGGCCACGACGGAACTGCACAAAGTGCCCGATACCATCCAGTCCCGCTGCCAGCGATTTCTGTTCCGCCGGGTGCGCGAAGATGACCTCATGGGACGGCTGCAGCTGATCGCAGAGCAGGAAGAAGTCACCATCGACAGAGAGGCACTGCGCGTCATCGCCCGACATGCCACCGGCAGTTTCCGCGATGCGATCTCGCTCCTGGACCAACTGCGATCGCTCGAAACCATCACGCTCGCAGACATCGCAGAGCGCATCGGCAAGACTTCCGCCGGGTTTATCGAAGATATCCTTCAGGCAATCAACGCCAAGAACCCCTCGGCCATTCCTTCCATCGTGGAAAAGCTGGAAGAGGCCAACGCCCCGATGGACCAGATTTTGGGTGATTTGCTGATGATTATCCGCCGCCAGATGCACGAGAGCATCGAGCGCGGCGAGGACGCCGGTAGCTATGTCACCCTCATCGACACTTTGCTCCACGCGCTCAAAGACCTGCGTATTTCGCCGGTCCCCGGCTTGGTGCTGGAGTCGGCACTGCTGACGCTCGCCTCGGATGCCAAACCTGCGTCCATACCTCAATTGACCGAAAAACAAGCGGCACCCACAACGCCTCTTCGTCTGACGCCGGACCAGCAGGTTGCAGCGAAAGCTGCGGCTCCGGTGCCTGAACCGGTACGCAAAGAAGAGGCAAAGCCAATCGCATTCGAAGCCGAAGATGTCACCGTGCACAACGTGCTGAAGCACTGGCCGGAGATCATCAAGCTCTCGTCGCCTGCAGCAGTCCGCATGAGCCTGAAAGATGCATCGGTAGTGAAAGTCCAAGACGGTACGCTCACGTTAGCGTTTCCGTCCGGGTTCCACTGCGATCGCGTCACCGAAACCCATGCGAGTCGGAGCATCGAGGATGCGTTGCAACAGATCTTCAAGCGACCGGTACGTATCGATTGCGTGCTGGAGAAAGACACGCGGGCAACAGGCAGCGGGCCGTCGACGGACTTAGTCGAAGCTGCAAACGAAGTCTTCGGAACGCTATGACACAATCCAAAGCCGAAGTACGGCTGGCCATCAAGGAACGACTGTCTCGCATGAGCACGAAAGACCGTGAGATCGAAAGCCGAGTGATCTGTCGCGAGCTGAAAACCCTACTGGGGCCAACTCCGCACGTACTCGCTGCGTTCATGCCGTACACAGATGAACCAAATATCGTTCCGTTGATCCAGGAGTATCTGCAGCACGGCTGGACAATCGTCATGCCCGCTGCGGATAACGGCACACTGGTCTTTCGGCACGTCACCGATCTCTCGCAGATGCACAGACACCCCGTCACCGGCATCATGGAAGCCAGCGAAGACTGTCCGACTGTCGATGGCGATTCCATCGTCGATGCCATCATCCCCGGTCGCGCATTCACTGCGAGCAACGACCGCATGGGCAGAGGCAACGGCGGGTTTGATATTTGGATCGCAACACAGAAAAAAGCTGGAGCCAAGACCCTGTACATCGGCGTGTGTTTTGAGTGTCAGGTATTGCAGGCAGTGCCAATGGAGCCACATGATCAAAAAGTTGATCTTGTGATAACGAGTCGTGGTATGCTCCCCCCATGCCCACCTACACTTCCCTCCAAACCGGTGATCCAGTAGTGTACGAGGCCCTGATGGGCGAAATGCGCCGCCAGACCGACGGCGTGGAGCTCATCGCATCCGAAAACTACGTCTCCCCCGCCGTGCTGGAGACTATGGGAACGGTATTCAACAACAAGTACAGTGAGGGCTATCCGGGCAAGCGGTACTACGGAGGTCAGGAATTTACGGATATCGTCGAGACTCTGGCCATCGAGCGCGCCAAACAGCTCTTTGGCGCGGGGCATGCCAACGTACAACCGCACGCGGGCGCGCCGATGAACGTCGCGACGTACTTCGCGCTCATGGAGCCTGGCGACACCGTGCTCGGCATGGACCTCAGCCACGGCGGACATTTGACCCACGGCCACCCGGTCACGTATCTCACGAAGATTTTCAAATTCGTCCGCTACAAGATGAAGGACATCGAGACCGGCGAACTGGATTACGACGAGATGCGCAGAGTCGCTCTGCAGGAAAAACCCAAGATCATCCTGGCTGGCTTCTCTGCGTACCCGCGAGAGGTCAACTACGCCAAGATGAAAGCCATCGCGCAAGAAGTAGGTGCCTACACAATGGCCGACATGGCGCACATCGCGGGCATGATCGCAGGAAAAGCGCTACGCAACCCCTTCGACGACGGCTTCGACATCATCACGACTACCACCCATAAAAGCCTTCGCGGCCCCAGAGGCGGGCTCATCCTCATGCGCGAGGCAGAGTTGGGCAAGAAGATCGACAAGATGGTCTTCCCCGGGTTCCAGGGCGGCCCCATCATGCAGATGGTCGCGGCAAAGGCGGTCGCGTTCGGCGAAGCGCTCAAGCCGGAGTTCAAGGAGTACGCCAGGCAGATCATCAGCAACAGCAAGCATTTGGCCAAACAGTTCATGGACAAAGGCGCCAAGCTGGTTACCAACGGCACGGACAATCACTTGATGCTCATCGATTGCGTGACGTCGTGGGGCCTTGCCGGGGACGAGGTCGAGAAACTCTTCGACCGCATCGGCATCACGCTCAACAAGAACATGATCCCAAACGACACACGCAAACCCATGGACCCCTCCGGCGTTCGCCTGGGTACCCCGGCCATCACCACACGGGGCATGAAGGAGAAAGAGATGGAGCAACTGGCAACGTTCATGCTCAGCGCCATCGAGAAACGTGCGGATGACTCCGCGATCGAGAAGCTGCACCAAGAGGTCATAGTGTTCTGTCGCCAATTTCCGGTTCCGGGTATAGGCTGAACCACATGCATCAAACCGTTCGCAGTTTTCGGCACGCGATGGATGGTCTCTGGCACGCGCTCACAACCGAACGCAATCTGATACTCTTCGTATGCGTCTATGGCGTGGTCTTGATCGTTGCCCTGTATGTTCACATCCAGCGATGGGAGTGGATTGCATTGATTATCTCGGGCTTCACGTTCGTGTGTATCGAATTGCTGAACACAGCGCTGGAGCGTTTCGTGGATGCGTTCGACGAGTACCGCAGACAAGAGCACGGCTCGAAACACTATCACCTGGGACTGAAAGCAACAAAGGACGTCGCCGCTGCGGCGTCATTGGTCAGCCTCGCGTGCGTCATCCTGACGATCTGGATTGTTTTCTGCCCCTCCCTACAACAACTCATCCCATCCTAAGTCCTAAGTCCCAAGCCCTCTCTCTTGTCCTCGCTCCATGCACTCATCCTTGGCATCGTCGAAGGCATCACCG
>CAYWEU010000167.1:0-2911 GCA_964457395.1 uncultured Candidatus Peribacteria bacterium | reverse complement strand
GGGTACCGCATCGCGAAATCTTGGGCCATGCGCACCAAGGCTTCGTAAATCGGACTGTCTCCATGTGGGTGATATTTCCCCATCACGTCACCGACGACGGCCGCTGATTTGCGGAACTTCGCGTTCGACCGCAGGCCAAGTTCGTTCATGGCGTAGAGAATGCGGCGGTGGACGGGCTTGAGACCGTCTCTGGCATCTGGCAACGCGCGCGAGACGATGACGCTCATCGCATAGCTCAAGTAGCTCTCTTCCATTTCGGTCACGATCGGCCGAGGCAGCAGCCTGTCTCTCGGCGGAATGTCCATCTGCTCTTGGCCGCTGTTGTCTTGCGCTTTTGCCATGGGGTGCTGGTGCTTCAGAAATGCCCGCTCCTGACTCTTTTCCAGTCTTGGTCGAGCACTTGGAAGAGTACCAGATCTCACATGAAAAGGAAGCCCGAACTTGCAAGAATTTCCCTAGTATTCACTGATGATATTTTTGATGAAAAACGTCGCATGCTCTCTCACAACGGTTTTGGCGTGCGCAATCGCCAATTTTGGCTTACAGTCTTTGTGATTTCTATGTTGTCGATCGTCGCCACCCCCATCGGAAACATCAGCGACATCACGTTGCGAGCAATCGAGCGGCTGCAGTTTTGCGACGCCATCGTCTGCGAGGACACACGCATCGCGCGGCAGCTGCTGACCCTCTTGCACCTGCCGAAGAAAGAACTGATTTCGTTCCACGGCTACTCCGACCCCAAGCGCGTGCCGCACATCATCGAACGCCTACAGAAAGGACAGAAACTCTGTTTGATTTCCGACGCCGGTACACCAGGCATCTCGGACCCCGGGTACGAGCTGGTGTCGCACGTACGAGCGTTGAAACTACCCATGGAGGTCATCCCCGGTCCATCGGCGTTTCTGGCCGCACTCAGCGCCAGCGGTTTGCGGATCAATCAATTTGTCTATCTGGGATTTCTGCCGCTCAAAAAAGGCCGGCAAACGCTGCTGCAGACGTTCGTAGACGAAGAGAAAACGATCGTGTTCTACGAGTCCGTGCACCGCATAGAAAAAACACTGCATCAAGTAGCTAAGACACTTGAGAGCCAACCGCACAGGCGAATCATCATCGCTCGTGAACTGACGAAAATGCACGAAGAAATTCTCGAGACGACAGTCAGTACTGTGGAAGAAAGAATAAAAACAATGAAAATAAAAGGAGAATTTGTAGTTGTTCTTGAAGGCAAACCGTAACTACGAATCATTGAGTACTCATCAACACCGTCAACGGATTTAAACGAACGCCATTGAGCATGATTTCGAGATGCACATGCGGGCCTGTCGTATGAATGCCAGCGCCGTTGGTACCAGGCTGCCCGCCCGACCTGCCAATGACGTGACCAAACCCTATGACATCGCCCGGTTGCACGAACACTTCGGAAAGATGGCCGTACAGCGACGCATACCCGTTTCGATGACCGATGAGCACGTAGGTGTACCCGGTTTTGCCGCCGAGTTTTACTGCAAAGACCACGCCATCGGCGATGCTCTTCACGGGAGTTCCTTGGGTAACCATGATGTCGTCCCCGTAATGCGGGAATCCGAAGACGCGTTCGTAATCTGCATCCAGATACCCGGCACTGATTCTGCCCTGCACCGGCCACGTGAACAGCGGTGGCAAATCGGACAGGGCAAATTCTTTCTCAGTTGCGTCGATGGCACTGGCTGCATCACTCACTCCCTTGCGAGCCAGTGCAAACTGCGTGTCGAGCGCTTTCTGCTGGGACGCGATCGACTCACGCTCCACGGTAGCACGTGCGGCTGCGCGTTTCTTTTGTGCGTAATCGAGTGCTTCTGGTACAGGAATGCCTGTGCGCATCAGAGCCAGCTGTTCTTTGAGCAAGCTGATTTCCTCGCGCAGTTTTGCTGCCGATCCTTCATCGACGGTCGTCTGGGTGCCGTCGTTGGTCTCCGATACATTCTCCGGAAGTGATGCCTCCATCACGTGAATCTTCAGTTCCACCTCTTCGATGCGCTTGTAGAGTTTCTTGTCCGAGTTGCGCGCATTCGTTGCGACCTGCAACGCCTTCAGTTCGTTATCTTGAATCAGCTGCCAATGACTGTCCAAGATGAGCAATTCCTGCTTCTTCGATTGCAGAGCGTCTGCTTTGGCCTGGGCATCGGCAAGTAACGCTTGCAATGTTTTCATCTTCGTCTCTTTCAGTTCGGCATTGATCTTCACCAGGCTCAGCTGCATGTCCGTCACTTTTGCAGCCACCTCTGCCGATTCCACTTGGACTTCCTTGAGCTCTTCTTCGGTCAGCTGACGCTGACGCCAGCCGTCGTCCAACGCCGCCATATGCATGTCCACGACATCACCAAGCTCGCGGCTGCGCTGCTCGAGCACGGCCAATTCGCTCCCTAGCACCTTCGCGATGCTCTGCAGTCTGTCTTTCGTCTCATCGATCCGCACTGCGAAATCTCGTAGCTCTACAACCAGCGTCTTTCGCGCTTGGAGCAACGCCACGCGGCCAAGCTCGCGTTCGATGGAATCTCCCAGCGACCCGCGCAACACCCTACGCATCACCAGACCTCCGACAACCGGGCCGGTATCGGTCACTTCCATCTGTCGACGCGCGGTGAAGCGAATGAAGGCGATAAGCTCGTCACGCTGTTCGCTCGCAAGTTGCTGATAGAGTAGGCGCGATTCGTTGACGCCGCTGATCTGCGAGGAAAGAGCGTCGATCAGCTTGCGTCGTTCGACGATTTCCTGTTGCACATTTTGACTGTCTTTCGTCGCGTTCTTCAAGTCCGTTTTTGCCTGCTCGACTTTCGAATCGAACTCTTTGAGCGATGCCTCCAGTTGTTCTTGCTTTTTTGCGGTTTGCGACACGTCGCTGCGAGCTTGGAAAAATGCTTCTTTGGCCTTC
>CAYWEU010000166.1:0-2406 GCA_964457395.1 uncultured Candidatus Peribacteria bacterium | reverse complement strand
ACTGGTCCCTGCAGCGCTCGATAACGTCATCACTGCAAAAAATGCAAAAAAAGTGAAGGCCAAGATTATCCTCGAGCTAGCCAACGGCCCTGTGTCGCCGGAAGCCGACAAGATTCTGCAGAAGAAGGGGACCATCGTCGTGCCGGACGTGCTGGCCAACGCGGGAGGCGTTACCGTCAGTTACTTCGAGTGGGTGCAGGGCAGGACCGGCGAGTACTGGACTGCGGAGCATGTGGACAGAGAGCTGCAGCGCATCATGCTGTTGGCCTTCGATCACGTACGCTCCGAGGCCAAGCGCAAGAATATCGGCTATCGCGAAGGGGCATTTAACGTTGCTGTCTTGCGGATTATCGAGGCAGTGCGTGTGCGAGGCTGGACAGGTGCCTGACTGTCGTCATAGTATGCGCGCATGGGGCTCAATCATCACTTCGTCGGAGATGTTATTCTTACAACTCAACACCAAGAGAATCCGGGCAGTTCATTTGCCGAACGAGGGATCCTCACAAAGGAGGAAGAGGATCGATATACGCAACTAGCGTTCAAAAAATATAATCAACTGACGGATCAAGAAAGTGCTGAATTGTTCGCCTTTAACCAGCGTATAAAACAATCAGTGGGGCTTGATGTGTCGTAAAAGTGCGGGTCTACTAACCCGCATGGTCATGATCTTGATTTTGCCTCCCCCGCGACCTCGATCTCTTTTGGCCCACCTGAAACAATTGCCTTGATGCGCCGGACGCCCGCCGAACTGGATTCTTCTTTCTGAATCTTGAATTCGCCGAGCATGCTTGAGCGCGCCACATGCGGCCCGCCACAGATTTCGAGGCTGTAGCCTCGCCCTGAGCCTGTCGAAGGGCCCATGCGATACACTTTCACCTTCTCGCCGTATTTTCCGTCAAACACGCCTATGGCACCGGCGGCCTTGGCCTCGTCCACAGTCATGACGCTAAACGAAATCGGAACATCGGCTTTTATGGCTTCGTTGACCAAGTCTTCGACACGCCTGATCTGCTCCGGAGTCATTTTAACCGGATGAGAAAAATCAAATCGCAAACGTTCGCCCGTGATGTTCGAGCCCTTCTGCCAGATGTGGTTTCCCAGCACTGTGCGCAGCGCCTGGTTTAATAAATGCGTAGCAGTGTGCAATTTAGTGGTTTCGCCCGAATGGTCGGCGAGCCCTCCTGCAAAGCGTTTTTCGGCTCCTGCCCGAGAAAGAGTTTGATGTGCGGCAAAAGCACTCTGGAATTCTGCATCGCTGACGGTAAAGCCGTGTTCCGCAGCAATGTCCTTCGTCAATTCCAGTGGAAAACCGTATGTTTCAAATATCATAAACGCCGACGCGCCCGACAGAACGCTCTTTGGGCCCGACGATGCATCGCCCCTCAATTGCTCGAGCAATGTGAGAACATGTTTTTCTCCCGCCTCCAGCGTGCGCAGAAACTGCTGCTCTTCTTTGCGCAATGCATCCATGATCGATGATGCCTGTGTTTTCATATGAGCATAGAAACTGCCGTACTGATTGATGACCACTTGAGCAATCGTCGAAGCGAACGAGCCTGCATGTTCGATGCCCAGGATGCGAGCAGAACGAATTGCTCTGCGAATCAAACGACGAAGAATGTATCCCTGATCCACATTACTCGGCGTCACGCCGCTGGCGATGATGAACACAGCCGCTTTGAGATGGTCGACGATAATGCGCGCATCGCGTGAGCGGGTAGTTTCGTTGCTATTCGCTATACGCTTCCCGCTGACCGCTTCATATATTGGCTTCATCACATCTGTGTCATACACACTCTCTACATCTTGCATCACGCACGCGACTCTATCCAAACCCATCCCTGTATCCACACACTGCTGCTTCAATAATTCAAATGTTCCATCCTCCTTCTTGTTGTACTGCAAAAACACATCGTTCCAGATCTCCAGCCAATTCTTCTCATCATTTGCCGGATTGCTGCCGCTTGGCGGCTTGTCTTTACCAACCCAGTAGAACATCTCGGTGTCCGGGCCGCAGGGGCCGGTTTTTCCAGCGGGTCCCCACCAGTTTTTGGCTTTCGGCAGCCAGCCGATGCGTTCCTCGGGGATGCCCATGCGCTTCCAATGATCGGCGGACTCCGTGTCTTTCGGCGCGTCTGCATCTCCTGCGAAACACGTGACCGCGAGTTTGTCCAAGGGGATCCCCAGAACCTTCGTCAGAAATTCGACACTGTACTCGATCGCCTCTTTCTTAAAGTAATCACCCAGGCTCCAGTTGCCGAGCATCTCGAAACACGTCAGGTGGCTGGCGTCGCCGACTTCGTCGATGTCCTGCGTTCGTACGCACAGCTGCACGTCGACAAGTCGCTTGCCTTGCGGGTGCCTCTCGCCCATCAAGTACGGCACCAGCGGGTGCATGCCCGCAGT
>CAYWEU010000165.1:0-2984 GCA_964457395.1 uncultured Candidatus Peribacteria bacterium | reverse complement strand
AATATCACGAGTAAATGCAATGGGAACGGCATGAAATGTATTTCCACCAATTTCGAGAGTGACGTCATGTTGGTACCCGACGATTCGATGGCCGGAGACGCCTTCAAATTCCAAGCGAATATCACTTTCCTCCACATGAACGATGCCGAGGAGTTCGGCAAGTTCTGCATCAAAAATACTGCTTGCCGCACCGGAGTCCACTAACGCTTCTGTGAAATAACGCTGTTCGCCCCGGCTCACAAAAAATGGGATGATGGGCATCAGGCAATCCCTATAGAGAGTGTAGGAAAACTTCATGCTCCTCCGATAAATCTCCGCAGCGTCCTTGGCATTCGGGTAATGAGCGGCATAGCAACACCCTTCTTGTGAGCGATATCCAGCACTTGCTTCGCACTGTCTCCAGATGCAACAACAGTTATTCTGTCGTCCTTAAGGGCGACCCATTTACCTTTGTACTTTTTAGCCATTGCTGTGCGATCGATGACGCGCATAGGATGAGAGTGTACTGCAGCAGGGGCATCCTGTCGAGAAAATTCCCGCGTAATCAGGTCAAAGCCGACGGCCCCGGTTGACTCGTATTTGGGGAGCGGAAGTGACGAGTCGACGCGTTGAATGGAGACGAGCATCGTCATGGAGGATGCACGCGTGTCCTGCGGGAATCAATGGTGCGCGACTCCGTTCACTTGCGCGAGAGAAGCACGTGCGGCGTTTCGGTCCTCGACGGACCGGACGGCGTTGTCCAATGACAGCTGACCTGCACTGCCAAATTCGTCGAGGAAGCTATCCGGAGGGCTTTGTCCGTTGACGTAATCTTTCGTGAATTCTTTGAGAGTATTTTTCAGCACTTGCAAATTGCTTCTGTCCCGCAGCACCTCTTTGAGCCCTTCCAAAAAATATTTCGTGGCTTGGGACAAATCAAAGGAGGTCTCTTTGCCGTTGTACAGCAAATCTTCACTCCTCGTTGTATCGAGATTGGCCCATTCGTCGAGCTCGTACTGACCCGTTCCGGTTTTCTTATCCTTCTTGATCGTCTTCTGGAAATTCTTCCAGTGTTCCGTTCCTTCAATTTTTCCCCGGAGAGATCCGACGAGTTTTGCGACGAAGTTGTTGAGATTCTTGCGGTAGTTCATGGTGGTATATGAGCCTTCGGCGGATGGCGGCTGCCCTCGCAGTTGGCTTGCCGAGAGGATCGCGTAGGAATCCTTGTCGCGAGCTTTCTGCGTCACGATGTTGTCGTAATCGATGTAGGCGGTGATCGCTTCGGCGAGATTATCGGCGTCTTCGAAACTGAAGCGTTCCATGTGTTTTTCGTCTTCGAGCTGCGCGAGCCGACCGAAGACCTTGAATTTTCCGCTGTAGCCGCAGTAGAGGTTCTTAAGCGCTTCGGGCGACATCTTCTGCCGGCTGCCACTGACGACGTCGGCCATGTTGCGCACGGCGATGAAGTTCAGCTGCGGCAGCAGCAGCGGCACGTCTTCGTGGTCGATGCTCTCCGCGCGCGTACCGGACGTTGCTTTGCTGACGCGAGCCTGGACGTGGGTGTCGCGGACGAGTTCCAGCTGGATCCACATCGTCGTTTTCGCGCCTGGTTTGAAAGTATCTTTGCCGTCGTCACCCTTTTCCGTCAGGCGCCTGGCAAGCTCTTTTACTTCCGGCAGCGTGTTATTGCGTCCATAGAAGTAATCGATGAACGGGAATTGGTTGAGCACGCCGCCTTCGGCACCCGCCATGGTGCGAAGACGGTCGATACTGAGAATGCCCGAGGAGACGCCCCGAATGAGATAGTAGAATTTGTCTTCCATGCTCATTTTACCCATATCAATGGCGTAGTGAATGACTTTCTCGTACAGGTGTGGCTTGATGTCTTCTGGCGGCGTGCCATGTTTATGTGCGTTCCATTCCTCCATGAGACGCAACTGTTTATTGAGTTCCGATTTCATGCCTCCACCGACGTTGCTTAACTGGTCGACCCAGGCGTTGAAATGATCCATACCGCTCTTGGTCTTGCTGTCATTTTCCGCGCGCCAGTGATAGTAGAGCTCTTTGTCATTCCAGATGTAACTGACGATTTTGCGGAGCCATGTATCGCGCAGCACGTCGCTCCGCTTGCAGGCGCCAATGGGCATACTGTAGCCCGAAATGGAGTTCAACGTTTTCCAGACACCATCGTCGTTCCAGTCCATTTCGCCCCGATCGCAGAGGAGCGAGATGATACCGCGGATGGCGTCTTTATTTGTGGTGTAGTGCAGGAAGTGCAATAGCGTATGACTGTCTTCGTTCTTCATGCCCTCTTGCCACTTGCTGGCGGCTTCCTGCTCGGTGCCCGAGTAGCGGCGCTGGTGGTAGGCGTGCAATCCCGGGACGTAGTTGCCGAGACCGGGGATCTTTTTAAGCAGGGTACTATCTTGCAGCGGCTTGGAAAGGGCATACCCGACGTCTTTGAGCAGTGCATCCTGGCGTCGCTTGTACATGTCTTTGATGTCTTCCATCGTGTCGTTCCAGAGCCGGACGATGTCATTGATGCTCGCGAGGCGGATGCCGCCCGTCAAGCTTTCCCACGCGCTCACGTACCGAGATTCTTTGGTGGTATCGAGACGATCGCCGTCGTATTTCCTTACAACACCCTCCAGTTTTCCCAGGTAACGCTGCAGGTTCTCACACCGTTTTCGATCGGCTTCATTGTCCTCGGGCGCAACGCCTCCATCCCACTTTTTTTGGTTGATGAATTTTTGCGACAGTTCGGTGTGTTCATTGTTGCCGTCTGTGTAGAGCTCTTGGAATGTCCGGAAGATATCGCGGGGCATTTGGTCATCGTTCTTATAGGCGCCGATGAACTGCTTGATGTTTCCGAGCATTCGTGAGCTCTCCCCCAAGCTTTCTTTCATGCTGAAGACTTCTTTTTTCGGTTTCTGATCCTCGGTATCTTCATCGACCGTCGTGAACGGTTTCCAGTCTTTCGGAGGTCCAATGCTTTCGAGTTGCCC
>CAYWEU010000164.1:0-2910 GCA_964457395.1 uncultured Candidatus Peribacteria bacterium | reverse complement strand
TACACTCGCTGCTTCCATTTCTTTGCTCCTGCTTATCGTCAACGGTATGCGCTACATGGTGATGCCGGCCATCGGCGAAAGCTCGGACGCAGCCAAGAAAGGCATTTTGTACGCGCTGGTCGGTCTGGGCGTCTGTCTGCTTTCGTATATCATCCTCGATACGATTATTGTCAGCGTGACCAAGTAACTCTATGGTGAAAAAACCCCCATCATCGTTTCGATCCATCCAGATCATCGGGTCCAAAGCACACTCGCTGTGGGCCAAGACCCGCGCACGGATACACGAACAGCAAGCAGCTGCGAATGCAGACGCAAAGAAAACCAGCGCACCACAGCAGGAACACCACCCGGAGACGGTCCAGATGGCGATCTCCATGCACACCGTGGCCGTCGCGACCATGACCATCATCGGCGTGCTTGTCGCAGCGGAAATGCTGTTTTTGGTACGCGATAAGCTGCTGGTCATCTTGCTTGCGTGCTTCTTATCCGTCGTCATCGATTCGAGCGTGAGATTTTTGGAGCGCCGAGGCATCCCACGAAGTGTGGCAGTGCTGCTGATGTATTTCGTCTTCCTCTCCTTGGCGATTTTCCTCATCGCGTCGCTCATCCCCATCGTCGCCACCGAACTGCAGAATATGGCCGGCCTCATGAACGCAAAAGCTGATGCTTTCATAAAAAATCCGCAGGTCTCGCTGCCATTCCTGTCTTCGTCGCTCAATGCCAAACTGACTACCATCGCGCAAGAATTCGTTCCCAACTTACAGCTCAAAGCACAAGCGTCGAACTTGTTCCGCTTCAGCCAGAGCTTGTCAGCCGTCGCACAAACATCGCTCGGTCTCGCGGTGCAGTTAGCCGGTTCTGTCTTTAACTTCGTCGCGAGCCTGATCCTCATCTTGGTCCTGACATTCTTCATCCAGATGGAGCGCGAAAAGATCCGCGACTTCTTGCGCGTTCTTTTGCCACGTCGTCACCGCGCATACTTCGACGAGAAAGCCGATGCCATCTACGCCAAGATGTCGCAGTGGTTCCAAGGCCAGATCATACTGTGCGGCAGCATTGGCATACTCGTCTTCATCGCACTGACCATCCTCGGCATGCCATACGCACTGACGCTCGCGCTGCTTGCAGGTTTTACGGAGTTCATTCCCGTGGCGGGTCCGCTGTTCGCGGCGATTCCTGCTGTCCTCATCGCGCTGTCGCAAGCAGGTTTCGTATGGGCTATCGTCATCGCCGTGGTGTATTACGTCATCCAGTCATGCGAGAACAATTTGCTCGTGCCGCTGATCATGAAGCACGCTGTGGGCCTCTCGCCGATTCTGGTACTGTTCGGCATGCTCATCGGCATCAGTTTCCCTGACACTATTCACCCCATCTTGGGAGTGATCCTCTCGGTACCCGTCACGACGATTCTTGCGATATTCGTCAAAGATATTGTGGATGCGAGGAGATCGAAGTGAGGAGTTAAAGGAACCAGAAGAGTGAGAAGAATAAGAAGAACCAGAGGAGAGAAAGGATAAGTGCAATCCTGATATCAGAAACAGCAGCACATCTTCTGTTTCCTCTTCTTCTCTGTTTCCTCCTATTTGTGGAGAACGATCAAGTCTCATTACTACCTTTTCGCAAAAAACTCTGATAGAGTTATTCGATCTATTGACCGATTAGCACTCGATAGATTAGACTGCTAATTCATTCCTTCTCCGTTATGCACCCGTTCGATCGTTTCACGCCGAATGCCAAGCTGGCGCTCCAGCTGGCCGAACAAGAGGCCAAGAACCTCAAGTCGATGTACATTGGCACAGAGCACTTGCTCTTGGGACTGTTGAGCATTCCGAAGTCACTTGGTTTCTCGATCCTCACGGGAGCGGGAGTCACGCAGGAGAACATTCGTATTTTACTGAAGGCGACGAAAACCGCAGACGTCGAAGGACACAACATCAAGCACGGGCTGTCCATGGCGCTGAATACCGTCATCGAGCAAAGCGTGCTGATCGCGCACAAATTCCGTCATGCCAACATCGGCACGGAACACCTGCTCTACGCGCTGATCAGTTCGGGCAAGAGCGCGGCGACAGTGCTATTGGAGAACATGCAGATCAACCCAAGCGATTTGCAAATGCACATCGAGGAAATGTTCGGTCAGATCAGCCAGTTTAGGCAGCAGAACAAGAACGTCGAGTCGTCGCTCGAGTCGTTTTTCCAGGGCTTGCAAGGCGCGCTTGTCGGCATGCAAAACCAAACAACGGACCCCGAAGGTCTCAAGAAGAAGCGCACGGACGGCAAGAGCAAGACGCCGGTCCTCGACTACTTCACGGATGACATGACCGCAAAAGCCAAAGACAAGAAGCTCGATCCGATCATCGGGAGAGATATGGAAATAGAACGCTTTATCCACATCCTCAACCGCAAGACCAAGAACAACCCCGTGCTCATCGGCGAGTCCGGCGTCGGAAAGACTGCGATCGTTGAGGGCCTGGCTCAGCGCATCGCCGAAGACCAGGTGCCAGATACGCTCAAAGGCAAACGCGTGTTGCAGCTCAACATGGGCTCGCTCGTTGCCGGCACCAAGTACCGCGGCGAGTTCGAGCAGCGGTTCGATGACATCATCAAAGAAGCGACCGAGAGCAAGCGAGAGATTATCTTGTTTATCGACGAACTCCATACCGTCGTCGGTTCTGGCTCCGCCGAGGGCTCGCTCGACGCGGCGAATATCCTCAAGCCCGCACTCAGTCGCGGCGCGTTGCAGGTCATCGGCGCCACCACGACCGATGAATACCGCAAGAGTATCGAGAAAGACCGCGCCCTGGAACGCAGGTTCCAGTCGGTCATGGTCGAGGAGCCCTCGGTAGAAGATGCCATCGTCATTTTGCAAGGACTCAAGCAGAGTTTCGAGACATTCCACCGCTTGACGAT
>CAYWEU010000163.1:0-10014 GCA_964457395.1 uncultured Candidatus Peribacteria bacterium | reverse complement strand
TAATCCATGCTCCCTCGCTCCACAATTGCTCGGGTGACGATGTCACTACTACTAGGTGGGATCCTGGGTTTTGTGGTTTTCCAAGCGACGAAAACTGCAAAGATATCTCTGGAAGGATTCGTGATACCCCCCGTTGATTGTACTACGATTATCCCAGGAAACGTAACTCAGTGTTGTCCGGTCACGGGTTCGGGTTCCTTGAACTTTTTTTCCTATGATTGCTGCGTGTATCAATATACAGGCCCAAATAACAATTTATGTGAGATTCTTTTCCCCATCACCCCACCGCCCGCTCTTCCCCCCGGCTGTTACCCAAGTTATGCAATATGCAACGCAAACTGCCAAGCACCTGGGACTACTCCACCCCCACCTGGCGGGACCACAGCTCCTCCACCCGGAGGCACAACCGCGCCTCCGCCTGGCGGGACATCCACACCTCCACCCGGTGGAACCTCGGCTCCGCCTCCGGGAGGAACATCCGCACCTCCACCCGGTGGCACCTCAGCGCCACCACCAGGAGGAACGACGACCCCTCCACCCGGTGGCACGTCAACGCCACCACCTGGGACTACACCTCCGCCTCCTCCTGCATCAGCATCATCGAGCTCTGCCTCTGCTTCGGCTAGCTCATCGGCGAGCAGCACTGCGTCCTCTGCTGCCTCTTCCGCAAACAGTTCGGCATCTGCTGGTGGAACCACAACTCCGCCTGCGACGACAATACCCCCTGTGACAACCGCGCCACCACCAGGCACAACTCCACCACCTGGGACTACACCTCCTCCAGGCACAACTCCCCCCACAACAACACCACCAACCGCGAGTTCGCGATCATCGACAGCTTCGAGCTCAGCGAGTGTCAGCTCCTCGTCGGCTTCCAGCGCACAGTCTTCGGTTCGGAGCTCCTCTAATAGCAGTTCTTCCAGCACGTCATCGTCCAGGAGCTCCTCAACAGGATTCAGTTCGTCTCGGTCTTTTAATTCGGTGGGATATTCCAGCTATCCAAATTACGGGGAAAGCAGCAGCTTCGGTATACTCGACGTTTTGTTGCATTACTTCTGCGGAGACGGAGTCATAGGAGTACCTGCCAACAAGCTGGAGCAAGCTCAAACAAACGGCGAACAATGCGATGACGGTAACAACGTTTCTGGCGACGGCTGCACAGCGACATGTTTGACGGAAAAAGTACTGCTCTGCGGCGACGAGCACATAGATACGGGTGAAGAATGCGACGACGGTCCACGCGGCTCGGATGCCTGCACGCCCCGCTGCAAGCGACTCGAGGGTTACTGCGGGGACGCGTTGTTGCAAACGCTCAAGGGCGAGCAGTGTGACGATGGCAACTCGGACACCGGCGATGGCTGCGCTCCCAACTGTATCTTGGAAGTTCCTGCGTACTGTGGAGATGGCCAAGTTCAGAGAGAAAGTGAGCAATGCGACAACGGCGCGAAAAATTCTCAAGCGCCGTCAGCGTGCCGCGCCAACTGCACGTTGCCGTTCTGCGGCGACGGGGTTGTCGACTTTAACGAACAGTGTGACCCTGGCAGTACACCGACACTGTGCTCAGATACATGCGAAATCCGCACAGCCGCAGCGCCTCCGCCAGCTCCGCCAAAACGCATTCCTCCGGCTACACGGACACCAACCGGGCCGGGCTTTGTCATCTTCCTGGCATCGGGCGCTGCGGCGGGTATCGGCCTCGTACGGAGGCGGTTTATGGGGGAGTAGCCCTGTTTTCCACCTCACCCCCGTCCCCTCTCCCCGACAGGGAGAGGGGAGCTACGCTAAGGGAGAAAACAAAAGTGTGAGGAATGTTTAATGTATACACAAAAAAACAAACATTCCCCTTCTCCCCAGCGTAGCGGGAGAAGGGGCTAGGGGATGAGGCGGGCAAGGCCGTGCCTCAATCCTTACTCCGATCACCCATATATTCGATCGTACCGAACGTCGCGAATATTCCGCGGAAAAATGCTTGGCACAGAAGCAATACTCCAAAAAGACGCAAAATCAAGGCGAGCCATGAAAAGGAATCCAACAACGCGATGCTGCGATGAACAAAAGGAACGAGCGGGAACAGCTGCTTCGCATGTCCCAAAATTCCAGCAGCGCACATGCCGGTCCAGACAGCGACAAGCGTTATTTGCACGACGATGCTCATCATCGATCGCTTTCGCTTCTGGCGGTAATTTGGAACCTCCTGGTCATATGCAGCCCACAAAACGACAGCGTAGATGGTAAAAAGAGCCACGCCAATCGCCGTTGTTTCTTGCCAGCCGGACAACTGTCGAAGCAAAACCATGCCGACGATCATCGTGCTCAGCGCGTAATACCCAACCGTGTAGATGAGCGGCTTAGAGCATGCGTACGGCAGCATGACAATGGCGCACAAGTCATCTGTCATCCATAGCAACACTTTGATTCCTTGAAACACAACAAGGGCAACACCTAGCAGCAGAATGACATCGAGGAGTTTGACAACATGGATCAACTGCAGCCAGTTGAGCAGCGAAGCGTGGATGGAAGGGAAGGATTCTTGGAGTGACATACGGGATACTATACGCGAAGCTAAAACGAACACGATACTTTCAAATCGGTTGGTGCCCCGGACAGGAGTCGAACCTGTGACCTCGATCTTAGAAGGATCTTGCTCTATCCAGACTGAGCTACCGGGGCAACAATAAGGCAAAGAACGTGTGGCCGAGAGCGAGTGTAACACAGAAGTCATCCTGCCCATTGCTACCCATACCCGAAAGTGTGGTATAGTGCTCCCGATGCAACAGACAGAGCGCTTGCCGGGGGAAACCGATGAGCAATACGACATTAGAACCAACAAAGACGTCGCCGCGTTCAGTTACATCTGGATTATGGCTGTCGTTATTTACGCGCTACGCAAGGACTCCAAGTTCGTGCGATTTCATTGCAAGCAGGCGTTGGTACTGTTCCTGGTGAGCATCCTGGTCTGGCTGATCCCGTTCATCGGCGGGTTTCTGATCTTCATCATCGTAGCGGGGATGCTCCTCGGGTTTATCAATGCGGCCCAAGGACGTTTCGCCGATGTGCCGCTGGCAGGGCCGCTGTCGAGGGGAGAAATGACAGTGGGGGATTTGTGGAACATGGCAAAGCCGTTTTTCAAGCGAATCGCCGATGCTTTTTCGCAGATTTTCAGCACGTCGCATGTTCCAAAGCCACCGGACGCTCACAACGCTCAACGGCCTTCAGCTCCACCCTCACCTCACGTCCCCCACAACCCATGACCAAGAAGTACCAGCGCATTCTGCTCAAGATTTCCGGCGAAGCCCTGGCCAACGGCTTTGGCTTTGACTATGACAAACTGCACCTCATCGCCAGGCAGATCAAGCAGGTGCATGAGCAAGGAATACAAATCGTGATCGTCGTCGGAGCCGGCAACATCTGGCGATTCCGGGATACGACGGAAAGCGGCATCGAGCGCACGGCAAGCGACGCTATGGGCATGCTGGGGACGATCATGAATTCCGTCGCGCTGCAGTCCGCACTCGAGAAAATCAACGCGCCCACGCGGGTGTGCTCGGCGATCAACGTGCCACAACTAGCCGAGCCGTACTTGCGCAGGAGGGCCGAGAGACATTTGGAAAAAGGCAGGATCATCATCTGCGCTGGCGGTACCGGCAACCCGTTCTTCACCACCGATTCCGCTGCGGCGCTTCGCGCGCTGGAACTGCAGTGCAATGTCGTCCTGAAAGCATCAAACGTTGACGGCATTTACGACAAAGACCCCAAGAAATTCAAGCAGGCCAAGCTGTACGCGCAGATCACATTCCAGGAGGCTATAGAGAAGAACTTGCAGATTATGGATCAGTCTGCCTTCAGCCTCTGTCGAGAGCAGAACTTACCCATCATCGTATTCAACTTCCAGAAAGCTGGAGCATTCTTGGCGGCTGCGACAGGAAAAAAGATAGGAACATTGGTGATGGGATAATATTTTGATACTATTGCTTTATGCTTCATCCATCTCTCGAACAATTTCAGCTGCAGTGCAACAAGACGCTCGATCATCTGCATCTCGAGTTTTCGAAATTGCAGACCGGACGAGCGAATGCGTCTCTCATAGAGCACGTCACCATCGAAGCGTATGGTCAGAAAATGGACCTCAAATCCGTCGCGAGTATTTCGGTGCAAGACGCTCGTTCCATCGTCATTCAGCCATGGGATAAGTCTGTCTTGGGAGCTGTGGAAAAGGGCATCCAGCAGGCCAATATCGGCATCAACCCTGTCAATGACGGCGTCGTCATTCGTTTGAATGTTCCATCAATGACAGAAGAAAGGCGATTGCAGGTCAAGAAAATCGTCGGGCAGCTCACAGAGCAGGCAAAAATCAGGATCCGCCACGATCGCCAGAGTGCGAATGATATTCTGAAAGAAGAATCGGATGAGGACGAAAAAAAACGTGGCCAAAAAGAACTGCAGAAGCAGGTGGACGAGGCCAACCGCAAGATAGAGGAAAGCGCGAAGCAGAAAGAGCAGGAAGTGATGACGGTATGAGTTTGAGATTGAGACAGAGCGGGTTATCGGCCCGCGGTGTTACGTAGGAGAATTAAGAATTAGGAAGTAAGAATTATGAGTATCTATATTTTCATAGTACCCTGCGTTTATCGAAGTAATTCTTAATTCGTACTTCATAATTCTTCCATGACTGAGCCTAATGCAGAGAAACGGCCCGTCATAGCTATTCCCAGCTTCCCCGGCAGTAACGGCGATGTCGATAACCTACGAGTACTGCGCCGATGCGGGTTCGACGCCTTTCTCTTCCGCTGGAACGACTCCCTCGAGAAGCTTGCAGACGTTGACGGCTACTTCCTGGGTGCTGGGTTCAGCTACGAAGACAGAGGACGCTCGGGCATGGTCGCCGCGCGCGACCCATTATTTCGGTTTATGCACGAGGAGTCGCAGCGGGGCAAGGTCATCGTCGGCAACTGCAACGGCGCGCAAGTACTGGTAGAAAGCGGACTGATTCCTCTTGGCGAAACGCTGCGCATGTCGTTGGCGCACAATGCCATCCGTAGCAGCGACGGCTGGACATCGCCGGGTTTTTTGAACACATGGGTGTGGATCACGCCCGTCTGCAACCGGGCACGCTGCGCGACGTCGGACTGGCAGGGACCGATGCACATCCCGATCGCGCATGGCGAAGGCAGGTTCGTCACGAAAGACCTTGACGTCATCGCAGCGCTAAAGGAGCAGGGCCAGATCGCGTTCAAGTATTGCGACGCCAGCGGCGTTCCGTCGACTGACCCCTCGGTCACTCCCAACGGCTCCATGGAAGCGATCGCCGGTATCTGCAACCCGCAGGGCAACGTGGTGGCGCTCATGCCGCACCCCGAACGGACAGCGCTCGGTGACCCGTACTTCCACTCCATGCGCGAGTGGATACAGCAGAAGAAACAATGGAACTCTCCGCCGAAGGCAGTGCAGAGCAGCGGCAAGCATGCACTGCGTCCAAGAGACGCGATGCACGACGAAATCTTTATCGATACCATCATCACCAACAACGAAGAACGCACTGTCGAGCAGGCGGCAAAGCGCGTGGTGCCAGCACTAAAGCTCAAGCAGTACCGTTACATCGGCTTGCGCGAGTCAAGGCACTCAGACGTGCTGTCGAATCTGTCGGTATTCAACCCGCACAAAGAAGTGGCGTATGTTCGCAGCAACAAGCAATTTCGTCGTTGGAACGCCGAGGAAAAAACACTCGACACTCTTGAGCATACGGTATTGCAAGGCGTCACTGTGCTACGGCGGGACGAACCGGACACGGGTGCAGGTGCATTTGGCTCCGGGAGCGAAACGGGCATCTGTTACGACTGTCGCAATGTTGTGGAAGCAGACATAACACCCGCAACGCTCGAAGTGTTCGGCAACCCCCACGCGAGCACGCTCTACCGTCTTACATAAATGGCTGCACCAAGAGATATCGTTGTTCTAGCGCACAACATCCGGTCTCTCTGGAATGTCGGGTCGATCTTCCGTTCGGCGGATGCGTTTGCCGTTTCTCATGTGTACCTCACCGGCTACACCGCCGTTCCACCGCGAAAAGAAATTTCCAAAACAGCGCTAGGCGCCGAGCAGTGGGTGCCGTGGTCGTACGAGAACGATGTTGCAATCGTCATCGATCGTTGCAGACAACAAGGTTTCGACATCGTCGCACTCGAATGCACCAAAACGAGCGAGCCTATCTGGCAGCAGAATCGATCGAAGTCGATCTGCCTGGTACTGGGCCACGAAGTGCTCGGTGTATCCGAGGAATTGCTTGCACTCTGCGATTCCTCGATGCACATACCCATGTCCGGCAAGAAAAACTCGCTCAACGTCTCCGTGGCATGCGGCATTGCGCTCTACGAGCACAGAAGACTGCCCGCATGACAAAACTCGTATTGTACGACCACGGACCTATGCTACACTTCAGGGGCTTTCCCACTTTGTATGGCAGATCCAGCAACCACCCCTCAGCCACCTCCGCCACCCCGCCCGGGCGACCCTGTTCCAAACGAAGGACTCGATCCTACGCAGGTTTTCGGCTCGCCGCCTATGCCTCCTCCACCTCCTTCCGGAGGAGCACAAGCAGGACAGGGTCAAGACGCAGGAACGCCTCCGGTACAGGATAACAGTCCGCCACCGCCACCACCTGGAACAGTCGCGACGAAAGAAATGGGCTACGACGACGAAGATCTCAAGATTCTTGCAGAAGTCGGTACGTATCGCTTCGGGTCTCTGACGTCGCAGCTGAATAACGACCACATTGCCGTTCCTACACACCCCGAAACGACATTTGACGAAAAGGGATTCCTGACGCTGCTGCGCGGTTCTATCTCGCTGACGCGAGATGAGAAGTGGCGCATTGTTCAGGCAGTCCCCAAACTCAGTCAGTTCCAAATCGACGAACTTCAGAAGATTCTGCAAGAAGAGCGGACGAAGTTCAGCCAACTGTCGCCAAAACACCTCAAGCACCTCATGCAGCTCGAGCGCAAGCACTCGGAAGACTGGCGAGATCTCCAAGGCATTTATTTGCAGCAGCAAGCGAAGCAGAAAGAGACGTCGCAGGCTGATGACATTCGCAAGCAGTTGGGGTTGTAAATTCTACCTATTGCGAATGAATTCGCGGTTTCGCCTTACGGTAGCCGCCTATGAAAATCGGCTACACAACCAACATCCTCGCTCCAGCAAACGCCAGAACTCCGGCTATTGATGCTGCTACCCCAAGAGCCTTTCCGCCATGCAACGCTCTGTGCAACGAACTGAACATGAGGAAGAAAAAAATCGCCAGCATGAAGCTGATCACGAGGGGTGACGTCGAAAATCCTTGAAGAAACGGCAATTCCAACGGGGCATTCCTTGCGGAGAAATAATAACTGATAGCCGCGAACAACCCGTACCATGTCAGCAGCCACCCTGCGTACAGTCTGAATGTCGAGACGAGCGGGTAGTATTCGCGAGTCTTTTCAGAATTGCCAGAAACGGGAGCCTTTACCACGGATGCCGGCAGCTCTGGAAGAGTTGTCCAACCCAAATGCTCCGTCGCAGGAGTTGCTGTTTCGCGCGGCGATTGCCATTGCGCAAGTTCACCATCGGGCCGTGTCGCAGGCGCTCCCAGCGGAGAAAGCATGGAGAGTGTCAGGCCTTGGTCATGCTTGATGTTGTCGAATGCTTGGCGCTTCGTGGATGCCTGTACAGTGCCTCTGCGTTCATTACCTTGATCATCTTTTCCTTCGAAGGCGTACGCGGTTTTCAAAAACGGCTGTTCGAGGTTGGCCCCAGGAGGTCTATTGCGAAGACGCATGGCTTCGCTGACCTCGATCGGCTCGAGATGCAAGTCAACGAGTGCCGTTTTCGCCGCATCCAGGTCCATCGCTTCTATGGAGCCTTGGACTTCCTTGCTGTCCTCGTTGATGGCACGGTAACTGAACAGCGACATGTGGAGTGGCGGACGACTATTAGGGTAAGTACTGCTCTATATGAGAGACCATGTACTGGATGGCGGTCTGCAGCCGTGCATCGCCGACAATCTCAAAATGCTTGCCTTCCCAGTCTTTAAATCCGACGACATCGCTGCCTTGCGTTCGCACTTGTCCGTCAGTCGCTCCGAGCGATGCGGAAGTGCCATTGGCAAGGTTGAGAACGATGGCTCCGTCACCCAGGTTTTCGATGGCTGACATGCCAAACTCAACATGCCACAAGTTCGTCGTGGTTGCTCCGAATGATTTGTAATACCAATTCTTGTGTGCAGGAACACAGAAACCGATGTGCCCAGTGCAGTACTTCTGTGTCCACAGGCTTCCCTCGAAATTCTGCTTCGCCATCAGGACGATTTGCTGCTCCATTGCCTCGGAGTGCACTGGTGCCGCTGACGACGATGTCGACGAGGCAGACGTTGCCAACGACGAGGAACTCATCTTGGAAGAAGAGGACCCAACACTTGAGGAAGTCAACGAAGAGACAGCGCTCGAAGACAGTGAAAGACCAGCGTCAGACAGTACGCACATGCCGCCGCAATCGGCTCCGCCATTGTTGGGGTCGCATGTATCAGAGGCATCGTCAACACATGTCTTTCCGCTTGGACAGGCGATACCAGCGATGCCGCCGCAAAATACAGAAGCTGGGGAGGACGAAGAGAGAGCGATAGGTTCCAGTTTGATTTTCGTGACCTCCATGATCGTGCCGCTTCCTTCAACAGTAGGCTGTACCGAGCCGAAAACTTCGACGTCTTCCCCGACATACGGCTCCAGATTGAGACTCTTGGATGCCAGTAAAAGCACGTTACCGTTTTTCAGCGTCAGTTTGTGCGTGCCCTGCATAGCGATCGATACATCCAGACGCCCGACCTTCCCTGTATACGTCACGTTTGAGGTTACCGGGATGGCCGCGGTTGAACTGGTAGTCTCCGAGGGCAACGAGCTGTATGTGTCATCTGGAGTCTCGTTTGGTTGCGAGTTGCAGGAAACAAGCAGTGATGTGCAGGCGAAGAGTGGTACAATAATTCTCGCGATACGCATGGAAGGGAGTGAAGAGTGTAGGGATCAAAAGAGCGGACACATGGTATTCCTTTTTGTCACCAAAATACAGCCCTGCTCCTATTCTCTTTTTTGCCTCTTTTCCCTAGCATATCGCCATGTTCACACCTCCTCAGCCTATTTTAAAGAAATATTCTGACCTTCTTGTCAAGTTTGCATTGCATTCCGGAGCAGGTGTTCGAAAAGGTGAAGTCGTCCAGATCAACGTGCCGGATATTGCCAAGCCGCTCTGCAAAGAACTGTTACAATCAGTCCTGGAAGCCGGCGCATATCCGAAGATTCACATGATGCCGACCGAAACCGACAAAATTTTCTTCGAGCATGCCAATGACGATCAGTTGACATTTTTTCCGGAAGCCTACCGCCGAGCTGAAGCAGAATTGATTGATCACCAGATTTCCATCGTGTCCGATGCAGATCCTTCGGAGCTCAAGGACGTCGACCCCACCCGCATCTTCCGTGCCATGGATGCCAGAAAAAAATATCGCGATTGGCTGTTCGTCAAAGAACAACAAGGAAAGTTTACGTGGACGTTGGCGATCTACGGTACGCAAGCGATGGCCAAAGAAGCCAGCATGTCGCTGGAAGAATACTGGAACGAAATCATTCACGGTTGCTATCTCGACGCCGCTGACCCCATCGCCGAATGGAAGCGCATTCAGACCGAGCAAGAACGAGTGAAGTCCGTACTGGATGCCATGCAGATCGACTACGTACATGTGAAAGGCAAGAGAGTCGACCTCACGGTCAAACTGGGACCGAACCGCAAGTGGCTTGGCGGCAGTGGCAGAAATATTCCCAGTTACGAGCTGTTCATCTCTCCCGACTGGCGCGGGACAGAGGGAATTATTCACTTCAACCAGCCGCTCTTCCGCTACGGAAATATTTTGCGGGATATCACGCTGGAATTCAAAAACGGCATGGTTGTCCGCGCGCAGGCCAAAGAAGGACAGAAGGTGCTCGACAGCATGATCGC
>CAYWEU010000162.1:0-8541 GCA_964457395.1 uncultured Candidatus Peribacteria bacterium | reverse complement strand
CGACGAAACGGCGTTGCCGCTGCTGGCACTCTGGAAGCATTTCCAGCGGTACCAAGATTACGAGTTTTTGCACGAGATGTACCATGATTTCGTGCGCGGTGCGGCCGATTTCCTCGTGCGCTACCGCGAGCCCCAGTCGGGGTTGCCGCTGCCAAGCTATGATCTATGGGAAGAAAATCGAGGTGTGTCCACGTTTACGACCGGCGCCACGTGCGCGGGTCTGCGTGCCGCTTCGCAGATTGCCATGGCTCTCGGGCACTACCGGCATGCGTCACAGTACGACGAAGCGGCCGATGCCATGACATCCGCGCTTATTTTTCATCTCTACGACGAGCAGACGCAGTGCTTCCTCAAGCACATTCAGCGGGAGAACGGCCAGACTGTCCTTCGCGACAGCACGCCGGATGCCAGCATTTCCGCGCTGTGGATGTTCGATGTGTTGCCCCCCGGCGACCCGCGCATGGTCTCCACCATCAAGCGCTTGCAGCAGGCGCTCACGCTCCGCACATCCGTCGGCGGCATCGCGCGATACACGACGGATTTCTACCAAGCGGTCACGCACCCGACCGCGAACATCCCTGGCAACCCCTGGATCATCACGACGCTCTGGATCGCACAGTGGCAGATCGCCATGGCAAAAACGATCGACGATCTGCAAGAGCCGCTCAAGGCGTTGGAGTGGGCATGCGCACGGGCATCTGTCGCAGGCATGCTGCCGGAGCAAGTGCATCCGCTCACTGGCACTCCGCTGTCTGTGTCCCCGCTCACCTGGAGCCATGCGGTGTATGTGGATACGGTGTTGCGATATGCCGAAACATACAGGAAACTGATGAATGATGTGAATTTGGAGAAGTTGCAAGAAAAAATGAAAAACCCATAAAAAGAAATTTGAAATTATCTCAATTTCATCTCTACCTCATCGATCAACTCCGTTCTCTCATCGGCATCGACCTCGGTGGGACGAAGATTGCCTCTGCCAGGTTCGATGCACAGACGCTTGAAACGCAAGAGTCCACACTCGACATAACGCGTGCCGACCTGACCTTCGACTTCGTGCGTGAGCAGATACTGCAGTGCATCGGCGCGCTACGCGACGCGGGAACAGTCGCTGTTGGCATCGGCGTGCCGGGGCCGGTGGAGCGCGTCAGTCGACGTATCGTCCGATTGCCGAATATTCCCGGAGCCGAGGGGTTTGACCTCGCGGAGTTCGTGCAGCAGCGGACGGGTCTCCCGACGATCATCGAGAACGATGCAAATTGCTTCACGTTTGCCGAGGCCACGCTCGGCATCGGACGCGGCGAGCCGGTGGTTGCCGGCATCGTCATGGGCACAGGGGTTGGCGGAGGCATCGTCATCGACGGCAAGATTTTCCATGGCGCACGCGGTTTCGCCGGAGAGATCGGACACATGCTCTTAGTCCCCGGACGGCCCCCGTACGATACTAAAGACAAGCCTGCCTGTCCGGCAGACAGGCGCGGGGAA
Source organism: uncultured Candidatus Peribacteria bacterium (assembly GCA_964457395.1). GTDB lineage: Bacteria > Patescibacteriota > Gracilibacteria > Peribacterales > Peribacteraceae > CAVZXD01. The sequence goes on along the minus strand of CAYWEU010000162.1, from coordinate 7,059 downwards.
GTCGAGCAATTTCTGTCGGGCACGGCGATGAGGCGGCGGTGCGAGCAGGCCAAGACTCCTCAAGATTTTCTCAGCGGAGAAGTCTGCGCGTTCATGCGGCCCGAGATTTTCCAAGAAGTCGCGTGGCTGATCACCAACCTCACGCACGCCATCGATCCTTCGATGATCATCTTCGGCGGCAGCGCGGGCCGCGCACTCAAACCTCATCTACCTGCTGTGCAGCAACAGCTGCAACGATGGCTGTTGCCAGGTGTCCCGGCGCCGACCTTGGCCATAGGCGAGTTGCCCGATGCTCCGCTACGAGGTGCGGCGATGTTGGCCAACGATCTCTGATTATTGCGTGTACACCGTCGATGACACACTGAGAGTTGGCACATCTACCCACGTGAAGGTCGTCAGCTCATCGCTCCAGGTCACCGAGTTGGCGCCACCGCGTTCGCCCAGTGTCGCCAATGCCGCAGAGAGCACGCTTCTCCCTTGCGATACTTGCGGGTTTGTCACATTCGCGCTCAGCACGTACGTCACAGATTGTCCATTGCCGATGTGGCTTTGGATCGTGCTGCCGTCGATGTCCGAGCAGATGACGTCGAATGTCCCTGTATCGGCCGCAGCGTAGCACTGCAGCGTCAACGAAGGGTTTGCAGAACTGCTGAGCCTGAAACTGTTCTGTTCGACGCGCACGTTCTGCGCCGTTACCCGTATCGTCATCGACTTCAACACAACGTCGTTCGCTCCTCCCTGCGTGTTGGAGTGGGCAAATGCTTCGATGCGAAACGCTGCGAACGCGTTGTTGCCAGTGGGGATGACGTTGGCAGAACTCTCGAGCTTGCCGTTGGCAATCAGCCTGATGCCAGCCAGCCCGATGTCGTTGGTCGCGCTGACGATGGCCACGTTGGCCGCTGGGACCTGCGTCCCGATGAACACTTCGCCGCTTTTGGTCGCGTCTGCGTTATTTTGCGTCAGCATTCGGCTCGACGAGCGGCCGCGAGCTTCGACTGCCCTTGTCGTGTCCGTCGCGTCACTCAGTCGCAACGCAAAGCTCTGTCCGCTGATACCTCCGCTCTGGTCGCTCTTCAGCCGCGCGACAACGGCGATGACTGCATCTGCGTCGGGTTTGATGATCAGCACACTGGACGGCAATTGCGCACACAGACGCCCTGCGACGGCGGCCGGACACTGCCCTGCGCTCGCTTGCGCGAACGGCAAATGCACGTTGGTGTTCAAGCGCTCACCTGGACGCAGCGCATAGAGCTGCAGCGAGTCGATAGTGCTCACCGATCCGTCGAAGCGCAGTGCCGTGACTTCGACGTCTTCGTTCTCCGCGCGCATCCGCAGGCGCAGCAGTTCGTCGGTGGTTGTGCTTGCGACCAACTGGCGACTGCGCAGTGGCAGCATATCCGCTGTGACAAAGAGGTTGCCACTCTGCTCGATAGACACCGTTGTCGATGCCACGGTATGCACGCGTATCCAACAGATGCTGTCGCTGCAGGCATTGTCGGTTTCGATGCCGGTCAACGGCGAGCCGTCCCTGGCACCGACTGCTTCGACGTAGTCGCTCTCGCTTGTCGCGAATCGAATGCCGACATTCACCGACGAGAGTCCGGGCGGCAAGTCCGCGCGCACCAGGTACGCGATGCTTCTCCCCTGGGTCAGGCGCGTGCCTCTGCCGCTCATCGACAAGAACGACAGCCGGTCGGACTCAACGTTGCCGCCGCGCTGGACGATGGTCTCGTACTGACCGTCGCCGTCGACGTCGGCAAAGAGCGTGTAGTTTTGAGCATACAGCAGCGAAGAATTTGTAGGCGCGAACGTCAGACCGGTCAGGATGGCATCTTGCCTGCCCGAAAGCGCTGTGAATTTCAGGAGGGGAATGTCCTTTACGCCGTTGGCCGCACTCGTTGCGACTGCCGATGCCTGTTGCTCGACGAGCAGTGTCGCATGGCGGATGGGCTCGGGTACCAGAATGCAGATCTTGCTGCAGCCGTCGCTGTCAGCCAGATTGCCGTCGTCACACTGTTCGGGTGGCTCGATGACGCCATTGCCGCAGACGGACAGTGTTGGGTGTTGTGGCATGGGCGTATCGGCCAAAAATCCTGCGACGATCTCGGCCATCTCGCCGCGGGTCAGTACGTGGCCAGGAGACCGAAGCAATGCCGGTACGATGCCGCGCGCAGCCGCGATGTCGATGACAGGTGCGTACCACGGTTGGCTGTTCGCCGGTGTTGGAACTGCGATCCGAAACGTCAACGCTGCCATCGTCAGCGCTTCGGCCAGGTTTACCTGCTTGCTCGGTTTGAACGTGCCGTCGGCGTAGCCTCGCACGATGCCGAGCTTCTTCCCCAGACATGCCGACTGTGTGTACCATTGGAGGGTTTTCGCATTCACGTCTGCGAAGCACTGCATGTCCGGTGAGGCGATGTCGCGCGGATACTGGGCACGAATCAAGATCTCCAGCAGTTCGGCTCTGTTGATGGGGTTGCCCGGCCGAAACGTTCCATCCGCGTATCCGCGGAGAACGGCGCGGCCAAACAGCGTCAAGACCGCGTGTTCGCTGGCGTTGCCCGCGATATCCGACGGTGCTTTTGCAAGAGCAGTCATGTTGCCCATTGCCACTGCGGCGAATATTGTAAGAAGGAGGAGTTTGAAGGTGCGCATATGCTGTATACTACGTGCAAGAAGATATTTTCTCCAATTCCTTCCAACATGTCTTCCTTCTTCCGCCGATCATTCGTCTCGACGATTTTCCTGATCTTGGCATTATCGCTGATCGTCAATCTGTTCCTCATCGTCACCAGATCTTCGCATTCACTCGCTCCTTCATCCTCGGTTGGCGTTGTAGCCAGCAGCGAGCAGGCAGGTAGCGAGTATCCTTCCGTTGCGTTTGGTTCCATCTCGCGTCCGTTTACGCCGGTGACCAAGTTTCATCAGCTTGCCGTTGCGGGGAAGTACGCGTACGCCGATGTATCCAAACTCTTGCCGGAGATCCCCGCAGACATACTCCTCTACCGCGATCAAGGCATCACGGTGAATGCCGATCCGTTCTTTGCACTGTTGCACAGTGTCGGCATCACCGACCCTGGCACGTTGCATTTACTTCCTAAGACAGTCGGTTTCGAGACTTCGGACGGGCAACGCGTTGTCACAGTCGATGTCGTCAAACGAGAGTTTCTTGTAGAGGAGAAACATCTCCCGACAGCCGAGAAGTCCGTACAGGCTCCGACAGACAGTCAGCTGCAGACCATCGCGCGTGCGTACGTCGATGAGCTGGGTCTCAACGCAGACTTGTACGATGCTCCGTCTGTGTTTCGTAGCAGCAACACCACGACAACGGCAGGCGCGAAACTGGCAACCGTCACCGAAGTCCGTTGGCCTATGAAAGTCGGCAACTATCCCGTTGTCGATCAGTATGCTAAACCAGCCATCGGTATGACTGTTGTTCTCGATCCAAAAACCGCGCAGCCGACGCAAGTCTCGGTCCGGGTGTTGTCTCCCTCACTCCTTGCTGCTTCCGCCTATCCGTCCGCGGGTCATGAGTTTCTCGTGAAAAATATCATGTCCGGCGGGCTGACGCCGATACGCCAGTCGTCTGGCAAAGTGACGGTTCCGGTCGTCTATTCCGAAGCCAAACTCGCCTATGCGCTATGGGAAACGGACGGAGTGCAACCGACGTACATGTTCCCCGTCGTGTTGCTCAGTGCCGATGTACCGCTCAATTGCAAAAGCTGCGAGCCGTGGCACTGGACCAGCTATGTTCCGGCGATAGATCCAGCGCAATTTCAATGGAAGACAGCAGTGTCGGCTTCTGTCAGTAGTGAGAAACCCTAAGAAATCGAGGAAATCGACGAAATCGAAGAGCACGCAGATTTTCCCTTCCTCGATATCCCTGCCTGACGGCAGGCAGGTTCGATTTCCTCGAAGTCCTCGACATCCTAAAAGGCACCCGAGCCGAAGCCCAGGTGCCTGGTGTGCTCAAACCCATAAAGGGGGTGAGCGTTGCACCGCGGTCGACCTGGCCGCAATGCGACTCCCTACACCTCTTGCGGCTCAGACGGGAACCGCACCGGTGTTTGTGTTTGTAGTACCCCGATGCGTCGGGGATCGCGCCCTCTCTATGGCTCAAGGGGTGCCGTGTGTGTATGTTTGCTCTATGTGTCTTTCCCTCCGCGTTCGGAGGGACCTCTTCGGTCGTGTGAGGCTCGAAGAGCAGGGAGGGTCATAGAGCGATTTTTAGCCGCTCCATGAGCCTTCCTGCTCCGTGCCCGGAAGAAGGTGTGTAGGGCGTTGGTGAAAAAAGAGCAAATCTCATCATTATATCGTATTTCAAGGATTTTTGCAATGCTTTGTCTTCCTTCTGCTTTCCGTTACCATCGTGGCATGAAGAACAGCGGCAAACTCGTGCTCATCATCGGGCCCAGTGGGGTTGGCAAGAGCGTCATCTTGCACTGGTTAAAGACGCATCACTCTCAATTGGTGTTCCCAAAGTCCGCAACCACTCGCTCTCGTCGGCCGCGAGAAGGCGATGACTTGTATCATTTCGTGACCGAAGACGAATTCAAGACCTGGCTTGCGCAGGGCAAATTCTTAGAATCAGCCCACGTGCACAAAGGCGCATGGTACGGAACGCTGCTGCAGGAAATCATTCCTGCCATCGAGCGCGGCGACATCGTGGTACGCGAGGTCGACGTGCAGGGGTTTCACAGTATCCGCAAACATCCTCAATTTTCCGGTCCAAACCCGGCACATCGCTTGCAGACTATTTTTATTCTTCCCGAAAGCGAGCAGCAACTCATTCACCACATCCGTTCGCGAGCGCCCATCTCCGACGACGAGCTGCAGAGGCGCATTGCCAGCATGCGCGAAGAACTGGCATGTGCGACTCTTACCGATGCACAGATTCGCAATACCGAGGGAGATCTGCAAAATACGATCAAACAAGTGGAGGAATTGGTGCTGAAGGGATAAAATTTGGTTCATTGCATACGTACGTTAAGCGAAAGCACGGAACACAAGTCTTTACAAAGACATTTTATAGCTTCGGAATGAGGAATTTTTTTGATGATAGCGCTTCCCACAATCACGCCATCAGCTCCCGCTGTAACCGCGTCTCTGACTTGTTCCGGCGTATGAATACCAAAGCCAATGAATAGAGGAAGTTTGGTGAGGCGCCGTGTTCGCTCAATGACTTGAGCCATGCTTTCTTCGTACACTGCATTGATAATCCCGGTTACACCAAGATAAGAAACGATATAAAGATATCCTTCCGCGATCTCGACGATTTTCTGCAACCGTTCTTTAGTCGTACCTTCGCTCACAAGAAAGACAGGTGCGATATTATGTGTTTTGGCGATTGAAACTATTTCTTCCGCATGTTCGAGAGGAAGATCAGCAATCAGTACAGAATTTACACCACTCTCGGCACAGTTGATATAAAATTTCTCAACTCCCCTCTGGAGAATGAGGTTGTAATATACGAGAAGTCCGATTGGAATATCTGTAAACGCTCGAATTTCTTGTAGCATTTCGAAGCAATGATCAATGCGAATGCCAGCGCTAAGAGCACGTGCGTCTGCCGCTTGTATCACAGGACCGTCTGCAGGAGGATCGCTAAAAGGAAAGCCCAATTCCAGGGCATCTGCTCCATTTCCAACGAGTAAACGGATGATTTCTATTGACCGCTTCTTGTCAGGGTCTCCGAGTACGATGAAAGGGACGAATAATGCTTTTCCCTTCTTTTTTAAAGCCTGCAAATAAGGATTGGATGTCATGTGTACTGAGGGAACGTGTTCAATATCTCTCTATAAATCGATGTATGGTTTTTGAGATAACGAAGGACGTGATCAATATCTTTATCTCCTCTGCCGGACAAATTAATAAGAAGCATGTCGTCCTTCTTCAGTGATGATGCGATCTTCTGCGCTGCAGCAATTGCATGAGAAGGTTCCAGTGCCGGGATAATGCCTTCTTTCTTCGTGAGCAAGAGGAATGCTGCAACTGCCTCTTGATCGGTACTTGAAACGTATTGCACACGCTTTGTATCTTTTAGGTAGCTGTGCTCAGGACCGACACCCGGATAGTCGAGTCCGGCCGAGATGCTGTGAGCTTCCAAGATCTGGCCATCTGCATTCTGAAGACAGTAGCTGTAAGAACCGTGGAGAGAGCCGGGCCTACCCATGCCTAGAGCCGCACCGTGCTTGTTAGTTTCAATTCCTTCTCCTGCTGGTTCAACCCCAACGAGCTTCACATCCGTATCTTCGAGAAATGCTTTGAAGATGCCAATGGCATTGCTTCCTCCTCCAACGCATGCACAAACAGTATGTGGCAGCTTTCCATACAGCTTAAGGCACTGCACTCTCGCTTCGTCACCTATAACTCGCTGGAAGTATGTAACGAGAGAGGGAAAGGGATGTGGCCCTGCAACTGTTCCGAAGACGTAGTACGTATCCTTACTATGCGATGTCCAGTACCGTAGGGCATCATTGATCGCGTCTTTGAGGCTTTGTGATCCTGAATTGACCGAAATAACTTCCGCCCCGAAGAGCTGCATACGCTGAACATTGGGATACTGTCGCTCAATGTCCTTTGCACCCATGAAGATCTTTGTCGGGATGCCGAAGAGAGCACCTGCCATTGCCGTTGCAACGCCGTGCTGGCCCGCTCCTGTCTCGGCGATGAGTGCTGTTTTGCCCATACGCTTGGCAAGAAGTGCCTGCCCGATAACATTATTCGTTTTGTGAGCACCCCCATGGAGGAGATCTTCACGCTTCAAAACAATTCTGCACCCAAATTCTCTACTGAGCGTAGACAATTCCGTCATCGGAGTTGGTCTCCCTGCAAAATCGCACAGTAGATCGTGCAGCTCTTTCTGGAACGCCGGATCATCTTTGTATCGCAAGAATGCTTGTTCGACTTCGGTCAGAACGGGGATAAGAAGTTCTGAGACATAGCAGCCACCAAATTTACCGAACTTTCCAAGGGTTTTCATGATGAGAGTGCGTGAAGGAATGCAGACATGCGATAGTTGCACTTCTTTCCCGGAGAACTTTCTATTCCATGAGCTAA
>CAYWEU010000161.1:0-5606 GCA_964457395.1 uncultured Candidatus Peribacteria bacterium | reverse complement strand
AGATCTCCGCAGGGCGATGCGCATGGCGTGCCGATTTTTCTCTCACCCGAACGATTACGTTCGTTGTCTTCTGTCAAACCGACGGAGAGCGCGTTCAAAGATTTTTTTAAACGATGGCCGATGTTCTATGCCGTGCTGTTTTCTGTTCTCGGGCCGTCACTGCTGACAGGCGTCACATCGAAGCGCTTCGTGCAGGGCTTGCCGTCAGACGCGGTTGTATTGCACGCGGGCTCTGGTACGCGCAAGGCGGGTGCGTCTGCAATCAATGTCGATCTCTTTCCGTTCGAGGGCGTGGACGTTGTGGCAGACTTAACGGATCTGCCGTTTCGCGACGGCGTGTTCGATGCCGTGACATGCGAGCAGGTCCTCGAGCATGTCGCACATCCTATGGTTGTTGTTTCGGAGTTGCAACGTGTCACGAAGCCCGGTGGACTCATTCACGTTGCGTCGCCGTTTCTGTTCCCCTGGCACCCGTCGCCGTCTGACTACACTCGTTGGACGCAGGAGGGTCTGCGATCGCTCTTTCCCGGTTGCACGATTGAAAGCGAAGGTGTCATGGCCGGGCCGTTTTCTTCGTTGAATGCTTTTATTCCAGCATTTTTGTCTACAGTGCTGTGTTTTGGTTCCACGAGGTTGCAGAGCATGCTCCAGTTTTTGTTCCTGATTCCCTGTGCGCCGATCAAGCTTGCCGATCTACTTTTCGCGCGACTTCCCGGCGCCAGTGTATGCGCGGCAAATTTCTTTCTGATCGTTCGCAAGCCACTATGATCCGACGTCTTTTTCCGCTGACTGTTGTTACGATAGCCGCACTCTTCGGTCTTGCGACACTGTTGCCGAACGCGCTGCAGCGTGCCGATGACGACTACCTGTACCAGGGCATCGAGATGATGCCGACGGACTCCGAGATCCACTACGCCGCGAGAGTCAGAGAAATCGTGGATGGGTTTTGGACTACTGCGAACGTTTTCTACTCTGCGCCGAAGGATCAGCCGTACCTTCAGCCGCCGTTGCCCGAATGGACAATCGCGATGACCTCTCGACTTGTGGGGCTGGACCCCGTTCGCGGATTCATTGTCGCTCGTACACTACTGGCCGTCCTCACATTTCTGGCGGTCACGTGGAGCTTTGTGGCGATCACACGACGACGTTGGGAGTCGCTGATCGCTGTGACGTTTCTGTTTTTCTGCGGCGCACTTCTGGGCGCGCCATGGGATTTTCCTCAATACATACTGGGCAATGTGGGCCCCGAAGGGTTCTTGCGTTTCGCTCGACCGATCAACCCACTATGGACTGCCACGTGGTTTTTCGGAATGCTTGGGATCTTCTCGCTCTGGTATCGCCGTCGTTCTACGCCGCTCATCGTCGCCGTAGCCGCTTGCCTGGTTGTCTTGTTGTATTCCTATGTCTATGCCTGGACGTACGCGGGTACGACGTTCGGTCTCCTCTTGGGATGGTACGCCTGGAAGCGCGACTGGCGCCGTTGCGCGGATTTTCTGTTGCTTGGCGGCATCTTCGTTGTTTTTGGGTTGCCCTACTTCGTGCACGTGCGTGAGGCGCTTGCACATCCATTGTACGTGGAGAGTGCTATGCGGCTCGGTATGGTGCCACTACGCACACCGGTCATCGGTGTGTGGTTGGTCGTTTTTCTCCTGCTTTCCGTGGTGTCGCACCGGGTATGGCCGGGCATGCGGCCGCTGGTCGTGGCGTTGGCGCTCGGTGGTGCGATAGCCATCAACCAGCAAGTCGTGACCGGGTACTTCCTCGTACCGCATCACTACCATTGGTACTTTCTCCAGCCGCTCGCCAGCGTGTTTGCCATGATTATGGCAATGCAGTGGATAGGACGGCACATCCGACCGTCGTTTCGTGCCGGTATTCTTGTTCCTCTCCTCTGCCTGTCGGTGTTCTTTGGCTTTGCGCAGCAATATCATGCGTATCAAGCACGACGTGCTCAGTGGGGCGGGTATCAAGAGGCGATGCCGGTTCTGCGCTGGCTAGATGAGCATACCAAGCCGGGCGATGTCGTGTTCTCGCGTCAGGAGGACATTACGAGTCTTTTGCCAATCTACACATCGGCAGATGTCTACACTGCGACGAATGCTATCAATTACATCGTTCCAACGGCGCGGGCCCGCGATGTGTGGTTTTTCGTCTTGTGGGTACAAGGTGTGACGGCGCAGCAAGCCGCTTTCGAGTTTCCAACTACGTTACGGTCGGAGCTGAGCAGCAACCTCTATGCGATCTACTACCGCGAACTCACGGGTGATTTTCGAGCAATACCGGACGATGTAGTCTCGCAGAACGTTCAGGCATATGCAGAGTATCTGCAGCTATCTTTTGGAGAGAAGTTGGCGAAGTACCCCCTGCTTTACCTGCTTGTCACGCCCGCCGACCGTCCAACTGAGGCGTGGCAGCAACTTCTGGCGCGATCGACGAGACTGTTTGAGCAAGATGGATATTCGGTATTTCTCTTGAAAACAAATGAGTGAATATTTTGCTCCACTGCCGCATGTATCACCCGACACCCCCGTGCGTCGTATGTTGTTCGTATTGCGGCGTCTGGCCGACTTCCAAGTGCGCACGGTATACCGCGATGTACGCAAATTTTTCGCGAGTATTGGCGAAGGCACCGTCGCCAGCGGTTTGAAGGTCATTATTACGATAGGCTTGTAGCCGGTCTGTGCAACTTCCCCTTCCTATATATCGCTTGCTGATACGCATGCAGACGATCAATGCCAATAAGTAAAGGCGTAGACTGCCTGTTGGCATTGGGCATCACCACAGATCGTAGTCGTACGTTTCGTTGATACAAGCCTGACGTCGCAGTTGCCGAGCACACCACCCGCGGTTGTTGTTTTGTGACACGGGCGAACGTGCCAAGAATTTGTGCGACAGTCGTTCCCTCCTCGGCAGCGAAGATTTTTACCATGCTTTTGCCCATCAGTTGCGGATGAGTGAGCATTGTCGACAGGCAGCGGGCGATGTCTGCCGCGCAGTCTTCTACGTATAGAAAATCACGTGCTGTATCGAGCGGAACATAGATATGCACCGGTTGCCTATACAGCATGCACCGTGAGATATGCGAGAGCAATCCTTGGGGCTTGCTCAGGTTTTGGCGTGGTCCGTACAGGTTCGACAGTCTTCCAATGAGAAAGCGGGTGCTCGGTTGTTGGTCGCACCATGCTCGTAGCAGCTCTTCTTGTTGCAATTTTTGCTTGCCGTACTCCGAGACGGGCGTGGGCGTCGAATCCTCTGTGTGCATCTCGTCCGTTGTATAGACTGCTCCAGCCGAACTTGCTAGAAAGACGAGGCCAGGCCTAACAATATTCTGCGATTCCATTGCCATCGTGATGCATTGCAACACAAGTGCGAAGACATCGGTTTCTTCTTGCATCACCTTTGTGCTGCTGCTCATCACCGATGTGCCGGCACACCAGGACAGTATCCAGCTGTCATATCTTTCGTCAGCGACCGCTTTGCAAAAAGCGATTGCATTCGCCTCGAGCGTATCTGGGTTTTGCCAATCGATCGGTGCGGGCTCGTGCCACGACGTCATTCCTTCGATTGCTCCTTCCATCGCTTTGTTTAGATGAGAACCGAGTAGCCCTCCTCGGCCGAGAGTCCAGACGAGCGTGCGCATTATGACGAAGAACTGTTATTGCGGCGTGGCGGCTTGGACGAGACGAGGTACAGCGGCTTGCCCATGACGATGTTGAGCGCGACAGCCAAATACTCAGCGATGATGCCGAGCGAGAACAAGATGCAGCCAGAGAAAAAGGCCATGACAATGACCAGCGATGCCCAGCCTTGGACCTGTAAGCCAGTGAATTTCATCCACAGCGCGTAGACGGTGATGGCAATGCTGAGGACTATCGACGCGGTGCCAAGGAGTTGAATGAGCCGAAGCGGACGAGTGCCGGATGTCATGACGAGTCGCCAAAAATGCTGCACCAGTGTCCGAAGCGAATACCCCGATGCTCTCTTGCCTTCGTCGCGCAGTCGCACCGGACAGTGCGTGGTTCTGGCGACGATCCAGAACAGTGCGATGTCCAAATACACGTTGTTGCCGCAATACGCAGCCAGACTGCGTGCGATCTCTCCGTCGATGAGTCGGAAACTGTGGAATTTGCCGAACGACCTGAACCCGAGGAAACGCATGACGAGAAATTTGGCGCATGCACTGAGCATGTTGCGCAACAAGCCGTGCGGTGGAGGGTTTAGCGGCTTGGCATACACCAGCTGCGAGTTGTTTTGCAGCGCCGTGTCCAGCATCGCAGCGATATCTGCAGGGGACTGCTGACCGTCTTCGTCCATCGTTGCTACCCACTCGCCGGTGGCACTCGCCATGCCCGCGAGGGTAGCCGGGTGCTGCCCAAAGTTTCGTGACAGCCAGATGAGTTGTACAAACGCGTATGTCTTGGCAAGCCTGAGCATGGTCTCGTCCGAACGGTCTATGGCTCCGTCGTGCACCAGTATCACTTCGTTCACGGTGAATGCTTGGCCACTGGAAGTTGTTGAGCCATGCGTGAGAGGTTCGATTTCGCGTAGCAGAGACTCCAGTGTGTGTTCGCCCTGGTACACAGGGATAACAACCGACACGGTGTGTGGTTTTTGCGTGCTCGCAGGGGAGGAGGCAACTAGATTCATAATTGCTTCTTGGTGGTGATGGCGTAAAACTGGTTTGCGCCGTGGATGGCGGTTGGGAACCAGCCGAAGATGAAGTCCAAGAATTTGATCGGGAAAAATACGAGCAACAAGACCACGGACAGGACATTGTACAGCGGTTCGTACCCGAAGGACAGCACGATGGCTGCCCAGGTCGTTATCTGCGCCATGAGTGCCGAGGATGGCCCCGCTCGCGTGCCGATGCGCTCGATGTCGCCCGCTTTGAGCAGTTGCTTGAGTCCGCTGCTGGACCATCGATAAAAGTCATTCGGACAGGCATGAAACGGATACACGAACGGGATGACCACATACAGCGATCCGCCGGGCTTCAGCACGCGGTACATCTCGGCGACGATCGCCTCGGGGTTTGGCACATGTTCCAGCAGCGACTCGCACACAATGCCGTCGACGCTGCCGGTGGCAAACGGCAGCATCTGCGCGTTGGCAACGATGTCGACGCCTTTGTAGTAGAAGATATCGAGATTCAGAATAGTCGGCGACGGCTTGTGCACCCCGGAGCCGATGTTGAGCAGCAGAGCGTCGCCGTTGTATCTGCGCAAGAATTTCTTGGCCGAGATGCCGCTGAAGCACACCGGACTGATGAGAAAGATGAGAAATCGATAGAACAGTGGGGATCGGCGCAGCAATGTTTTGAGCCAATTGACGAAGCCGCTGCGCTCCTCGTCCATGTGTTCTTGCAATTTTTGCGGCACAAAGCAGGGCACTCCGTTTGTGTCCGGAAAAGTATCACCGCTCTGGGGGCACTTCAATCCGCCTGCCACTCGCTCTAGTGGGACATGAGAAACAGGGTGGACGAAGGGAATGTGTCGCATGAGCATGCGCAGGATAGCATAGCGCAGGGAAGTAGACCTGTGGGTAGCACGAATGCCCCGTTCTTATCGGAAAAACCGCACCTTCGCCATCATCCACGCCCCCCTCAC
>CAYWEU010000160.1:0-14241 GCA_964457395.1 uncultured Candidatus Peribacteria bacterium | reverse complement strand
CACACGGTCGGTATCTTTGAACACCGTGCGCACAGAGCCCTTCTTGCCCTTATCCTTGCCGGTGATGACGACGACGGAGTCGCCAGTGAAGAGTTTCATAGAACGTCGGGTGCTTGTGAAATAATTTTCTGGTATCCAGCTGAACGCAGTTCGCGTGCCACAGGGCCGAAGACGCGAGTGCCTTTGGGCTCTTTGTTGGCGTCGATGATCACGCAGGCATTGTCGTCGAACCGCACGCCGCTGCCATCTTTGCGACGGGTCATCTTCTTGGTGCGCACGATGACTGCTCGCTCGACTGCATGCATGGGCACGATGCCGCGCGGCGCGGCGTCTTTGATGGCAACGACGATGATGTCGCCGACGTGCGCGTACCTGCGCTTACTGGCGCCGAGCACTTTGATGCACATGCACGTCTTGGCACCCGTGTTATCTGCCACGTTGAGGACGGTTTGCGCTTGGATCATTGCGAGGAGTGGGAGGAGTGGGAGGAGTGGGAGGAAAGAGCATCAGCATCGGTGCTCCTTTCACTCTTTCCACTCATGTCACTCTTCTCACTCTTTTCAAATTGCGCATCGCGGTGGTCGCGCTTGGTGTTCTTCTCGATGTCCTCGACTCGGATATCCGCCACGCGCAACGCGCGCTTGCGCACCTCCGTGACTTTGAACGCCTTGCGCTTGGATAGCGGGCGACACTCCGTGATCTGCACCTCGTCACCGATGCCCAGGTCTTCGTGACCGTTGGTATCGGCCAAGAACTTCTTGCTCACGCGGTAGCGCTTGGAATACTTGTCGTGCATCACGTAGCGGTGCGTCGTGACGACGACCGTTTTCTGCATTTTTGCCGATGAGATGAGTCCGACTTTCGTGCGCATTGCGAGAGGAGTAAGACGAGTGGAACGAGTGGGAAGAGTGGCAGGAATTTAAGATTTCTTGATTTTTTTCGTTGATACTTTCGCTTTCACTGTTTTGGAGCCGGAATGTTTTACATCATTTTTCTCAGACTTGGAAGCCGTTTTGTCGTCATTGTTCATCTCACTCTTTCCACTCTTCTCACTCGTTCCACTCCTTTCCATGTCCGCCAACACCATGGTCATGCGCGCGATGTCGCGCTTCATAACGCGATAGGCTGCGTGGTTCTTCTCGCTTTGCAACGCCAGACCCATGCGTACTTTGGCAGCGTCGATACGCTTCATAGCCAAATCTTTGCGCAGTTCGCTCACAGTCATGCGCTTGAGCTCGGTGATGGAGACTAAGGTTGTCATTGGGCGTGAAGATGAATGGTCCGCGGGTTGAAAACCCGCGCTATGAGGCGTGCTTGGTGTGGCTGAAGATAAACTTGGTTTCAACGGGCAATTTGTGCGCGGCCAGGCGCAGCGCCTCGCGCGCGAGCACCTCTGTCAGCCCGTCCATCTCGAACAAGACAGTACCCGGCTTGACCACGGCAGCGTAGAATTCAACGGAGCCCTTGCCCGCGCCCATGGGCACCTCTGGAGACTTTCTGGAGATCGCCTTGTGCGGAAAGATGCGGATCCAAATCTTGCCTCCACGATGCACTGCGTGCGTCATGGCGCGACGAGCGGCCTCGAGCTGGCGAGATGTGATCTCTCCTGCCTCTTGGCTTTTAAGCCCGTACGAGCCGAACGAAAGCGTGTTGCACCGCGTGGCCTTGCCGGCGAATTGGCCGCGGCCGCGATGCATCTTCCGGTACTTGGTCTTTGCAGGTTGTAACATGGTTATTCGTCTTTCGGTAAGCTAGTAAGAGCAGCGGACTTTATGTCTTGGACTTTCTTGAACACCATTCCTTTGAACACGTAGACCTGCACGCCGATGGTGCCGTACGTCGTGATGGCATGGCGGGTGGCGAACTGGATGTTGGCACGCAGTGTTTGCAGCGGCACGTTGCCTTCTTTGAACATCTCGCTGCGGGCGATTTCGGCACCGTTGAGGCGGCCCGACACGCCGATTTTGACTCCGATGGCACCTGCTTGCATGGCTTTCTCGATAGCCATCTTGCACGCACGTCGGTACGGCATGCGGCGCTGGATCTGCCCTTGCACGTTTTCGGCGATGCAGTCGGCATCGGCTTCGGCGTTGCGCAGTTCGTGCACGTTGATCTCGAAGGACCCTCCGAATCTTGTTTCCAACTCTTTGCGCAAATCCTCGATGGACGCACCCTGTTTGCCGATGATCACACCGGGCTTGCTGGTGTGGATGAGCACAGAAATCTTCTTCTCTCGAGCGATTTCTATGGAGCTGACACCGGACTCCGGATATTTCTTGCGAAGGTACCGGCGGATGCGCGTGTCATCCAGCAGCTGGTTGCGGTACTTTGCTTTGCTGGCAAACCAGGTACTCCCCCACGTGTGGGTGATGCCGATTCGGAAGCCGTTGGGGTTTACTTTTTGTCCCACGTAGAGAGGAGGAAGAAAGATGAGTGGAAAGAGTGGCAGGAGTGGAAAGACCTACGACAAAGAATCCCGTAGCTTAAAGAAAAGGAATGCAATTTTTTGCACTGAATCATCGACTTGTTTGAATTGTAATTGATCAATATATTCCAAATCTTTTGCTAACAAACATTGATAATGTATCTCCTCGAGAGAACCTTGAGCAATTTCAAAGAAATGTAGCCTGTCCTTTTTTGAGCGTCGCGAATTACCCTCCGTAATATTCGTTGGGACGCTGGAAGCAGATCTTCTCATTTGAGAAACAAGGCAAAATTTTTCTTCTACAGGAAATGTCTTCGTGATTTTGTAGATAAAAAGACAGAGTTTATGCGCCTCTTGCCAAACAATGAGCTTTTGATAGTGCCGTTCCATCTCATCGAGTGTATCACAGAAAGTACTCCTTCCTCTCCTCTTCCTACAATGGCTTTTCTCTTCCAGGATACTCCAACAGTAGTATTTCCGGCGGAGCAAACAACCTCGCTCGCGGACCAGACTCCCCCACCCCCCGAGTGATGGCCAGCTGCGTGTCAGTGGTGACCTGAAACAAGCCCTGGTCGAATTTCTTGCCCAAACGTGTCGGTAGTGACGAGAGCGATCCGATGAACGGCAAGCGTATTTGTCCGCCGTGCGTGTGTCCCGCGACAACGAGCGATGCACGGTGACTCAGTGGATTCAAGATGACATCCGGAGTGTGCGAAGCCAAGAGCACGGGCATGTCCTGCGGAATGCCGTTGAGCGCCGCACTGAGGTCGGCGAGCTTGGCCGTGATGTCATCGATCCCGGCGATGGCGATGGACTCAGTTCCGAGCGAAAGAACGACGTGCTCGTTCCGCAACACCGTGATATGCATCTGACGCAAATAATCAGCGATCATGTCACTGCGATCAGTATGTTCCCTCGACATGCCAGGGAGTACGAGGTGTACGCCATGATCGTGGTTCCCCAGCACGGCGAATGTTCCCAGTGCCGGACGCAAGTCTTTGAGTGCCGAAATGGGATCGAGCGCCGCGAGCGTCACGTTGTCTTGTAAAATATAGTCACCCGCAAGGATGACGATGTCCGGCATCAAGTCGTTGGTTTGGCGCACGACTCGCTGGATGAATGCTTTGCTTTTGTACGGCCCGACATGGAAATCTGACAACACGACTATGTTCAGGGGTCGCTCGATGGGCAATGCAATGGCTATGCGCGTGACTCCCAACATGTTCGGCTCGAAAAACGAACCGTACAGCACGAGCATCATGCTGCCGATGGTCATCAATCGAAACACTGCGAGGAAACAACGAACGATGCAGTGTCGCTTTGGCCTCTTGCGCAGAAAACTCGTGCAGAGAACGATCGTTGCCACACCGAAGGCGAGCATCAGCGCGATTGCAAGATCCCAGACGAAAACCGATGGAGAAGTGAGGAACATTCTGGGCGGTGAGTATAGCATGTTCGGCAGAAGCACTAAGCACTAAATTCTAAGCACGAAACAGTCTTTCAATATTTTGAATTTTACTCTTTGAATATTGTTTAGAATTTGTTGCTTAATGCTTAGTGCTTCTTTTTTTATCTCTTCAATATCTCAGCTAAATACTGGCCCGTGTAACTCGCACTCACTCCAGCGACATCTTCCGGCGTGCCTGTCGCTACCACTTTGCCGCCTTCGTCGCCGCCATCTGGACCTATGTCGACGATGTGGTCGACGGACTTGATGACGTCCAGGTTATGCTCGATGACCAACACGGTGTTGCCGCGGTCCACCAGGCGTTGCAGTACGCTCAGCAATTTCTGAATATCGTCGAAGTGCAGACCGGTCGTGGGTTCGTCCAAGATGTAGAACGTCTTGCCCGTTGCGCGCTTGGTGAGCTCTGTTGCCAGTTTGATGCGCTGCGCCTCGCCGCCGGACAGTGTCGTCGCGCTCTGGCCGAGGTGAATGTAGCCCAGGCCCACGTCGACGAGCGTCTGCAATTTATTTTTGATCGAGGCAAAGGCGGCGAAGAAATCCAACCCTTCGGTGATCGTCATGTTCAGCGCGTCTGCGATGTTCTTGCCTTTGTACGTGATCTCCAGCGTTTCTCTGTTGTAGCGCATGCCGCCGCAGGTTTCGCACGTCACGTAGACGTCCGGCAAAAAATGCATTTCGATGCGCTTGAGACCGTCACCTTGGCAGTCTTCGCAGCGGCCGCCGCTGACGTTAAAACTGAACCTGCCGGGCTTGTACCCGCGCAACTTAGACTCCGGCGTCAGCGCGAACACGTCGCGGACTTCGGTAAAGATGCCGGTGTACGTCGCAGGGTTGCTGCGCGGAGTTCGCCCGATGGCGGACTGGTCGATGACGATCGCTTTATCCAAGTGCTGCAGCCCGTCGATGGTGCCGAAGTCCTGGCCCTTCGAGTGTGCTTTGTTGAGCGTGCGCTGCAGTTCCGGGCCCAGAATGCCGTGTACCAAGCTGGATTTACCCGAGCCGGATACGCCAGTGATGCCGATGAGGCAGCCCAGCGGCAGCGAGACATCCATGTGTTGCAAGTTGTGGTGATGTGCATCGGTGATGGTCAGAAACTTGCCGTTCCCCTCACGTCGCTTTTTCGGAATGCTGATTTTCTTCTTCCCGCTCAAGTACTGGCCCGTGACGGACTTCTCGTTCTCGATGAGCTGCTTGGGAGTACCTGACGCGATGACTTTTCCCCCATGCTTTCCCGCACCTGGTCCGATTTCCAGCAAATAATCTGCAGCTTCGATGGTCTCCTGGTCGTGCTCGACGACGATGACCGTATTGCCGATGTCTCGTAAATTCGTCATGGTCGTGATCAGCTTGCTGTTATCGCGCTGATGCAGCCCGATGCTCGGCTCGTCCAGCACGTACAGGACTCCCTGCAGCGCCGAGCCGATCTGCGTCGCCAAGCGTATGCGTTGCGCCTCTCCGCCCGACAGCGTCGCGGCAGACCTGTTGAGTGTCAGGTACTTGAGCCCCACGTTCTCCAGAAATGTCAGACGGCTGATGATCTCGGCGACGACTTTCTTGGCGATGGTGTATTCGTACGAGGTGAGTGGTGAGTGAGTAGCCGTTCGAAGGCCCTGAGGGCCTCTCAGGCCCGACTGGGTGGGTAGTTTCATTTTTGTATTGGCTTCCGGAATCATTCCCGAGAAAAACTC
Organism: uncultured Candidatus Peribacteria bacterium; assembly: GCA_964457395.1. Lineage (GTDB taxonomy): Bacteria > Patescibacteriota > Gracilibacteria > Peribacterales > Peribacteraceae > CAVZXD01. The sequence continues at coordinate 8,660 of CAYWEU010000160.1, read as the reverse complement.
CCGTGCCCCACTCACACTCAGCGCTGTGGCATCCACGATGTTCTTGCTGCCGACCGTGACTCCCAAAATTTCTTTCTTCAAGCGCTTGCCATGGCAGTCCGGGCACGGCAGCTCGAACATGTAGCCTTCGATTTGGCTGCGGGTGTAGCTACTGTCGGTTTCGCGGTGGCGGCGTTCGAGGTTGGGTATCACGCCCTCGTAGACCGTCTGGTAGCGACCGTTCATGTTCTCTGTGTTGTATTCTACTTCCAGCTTCTCAGGGTGCCCGTACAGCACGACCTGCTGCGCATCGGCCGAAAGTTTCTTCCATGGCGTATCCAGCGAAAAATCCAGTTTCTTCGACAGCGCCTCCAGTGCTTGCGTCATAAAGTTCATGCGCCCCGAGGAAGTCGCCCACGGATGGATGACACCTTCGTTGATTGTCAGGTCAACGTTTGGGATAATGCTGCCTTTGTCGATTTGCAAAATATTGCCGAGCCCATGACACGTGTCGCACGCGCCATGCGGAGAGTTGAACGAGAAGCTGCGTGGTTCGATGACAGGGATCGATATCTCCGGGTTGTCCGGGTCGACGAAGCGGTCGGAGAATTTCGTGATCTCGTTGGTGTCGGCGTCGAGCACCGACAACATGCCTCCGCTTTTCTTCAGCGACAGTTCCACGCTGTCCGCAAGGCGCACGCGGTTGGGGTTCGGCTTCTCGAGGACCGTGCCGTTGCTGAGTGTTTCCTGGATCGGCTCGAAGTCCCGGATGATCATACGATCGACGACGATGTCGATGTCGTGGGATTTCTTGGGGTCGAGGACCAGTTCTTCGTCTGTCGTCACGATCTGTCCGTCGACGCGCATGCGCACAAATCCCTCGCGTTTGATGGTATCCAGTATTTTCTGATGCGCGCCCTTGCGGCCCAATACCTGTGGAGCGAGCAGCATGATCTTCTTGCCGTCTTGCATCTGAGTGACGATATCCACGATCTGGCTAGCGGACTGCTTGGTGAGCAACTTGCCGGTGATCGGCGAATGGACCTTGCCGACCTTCGCCCACAGCAAACGCATATAGTCGTAAATCTCAGTGACGGTGCCGACAGTCGAGCGTGGGTTTCTGGCTGCGGTCTTCTGGTCGATCGAGATGGCCGGACTCAGTCCCTCGATGGAGTCGACTTCTGGCTTTTCCATCTGCGAGATGAACTGCCGTGCGTAGGCCGAGAGCGACTCAACGTACCGGCGCTGACCCTCGGCGAAAATCGTATCGAACGCAAGCGTCGACTTGCCCGAGCCGGAAAGCCCGGTGATGACCGTGAGCTGATTGCGCGGAATATCGACATCGATATTCTTAAGGTTGTGCATCCGCGCGCCTTTGACCTTGATGAATTCCATGCAAAAAAACACTGGAAATAATTTCGCCACTATAGCCGACAGAGTCTACACGAACGTACACCTCTGTGTCTAGGGCATGGGTGAGAGGAATCTGACCTCTGGAATGTCTTTCGGATTAGCGACGAAAAGCCTTCTCTCCAAAGAGCGCTCTCATACATTTCAATCCCCATTGTTGAATAGTTTTCAGAGTGCTAGGAACTTGTTTCTGAGAATAGTCTTTATCACTGGAGTCGAGTTCGTCGATTCCAGAGGCACATTGGAAAACTTTTCCCTGATCTTCATGGCGAAGCCACAGTTCGGTTTGCGCTTTGCGTGCTCGCAACTCTTGTGCAAGTGTGGGCAGGGAAGAGCAGTAGTCGGTCGCGAGAATGTCATCGGTGAGACTTTCAAGCTCCATCTCTCCTCGTTCCCAGTCGACACTCAATTGATGAAACTTCATTTCCTCCAAAGCAGGAGGCTGTTTCCCGGTTTTCTTCTGACTTGCATACCTCTCGATTGTGCGTCTCCGTGTTCGCTGAGCGTCCTGCAACTCATACCATCGAGTTACAAGGACTTGTGGATTTTTTTCCCCTGTATCTCGAGCATTAAATGGGGACATGACAATATTTTTCCCCTCTTGGTCTGCCAAGTCAACTATACAGATTGACAGGAGTTGATTTTTGGCAAGGGAAAGCTGCAAAGTAGAGAAATAAATATATCGGACGCGAGAAATTCCACACTATTGTTTTCTTGACAAATTTAGGCCCAGGTGTATGCTTGCAGCGATGACAACCAACGTCGTAGTAGCGGCACTCAAGGACACCAGCAATGCCATCGCGATGGTCGTTGCGGCCGTTATCGCACTCTGCGTCGCTTGGTTTGGTTTCGCGTATTTTTTTAGCTACTAGCCCAACCCTCTCCCTAGGTATGCCGACGCTTCCTACAAAGAGAGGAGGCGGAATTTCGTTATGATTGATCTATAGATATTCCCGACAATCTTTCCTTCCCCACCATGCTCATCGTTCTTAAAGAGAAGAAAAACATATTGTTGATACAACATCTGCAGGAGTTGCTCGAAAAGAAGTACAGCTGTCCGTCGCACGTTATCGGCAGTACACAGCGCGTGCTCGCGGTCACCGGCGATACGTCGGCTGTCGAGATTGCATTCATCGAAGGCATCGAGGGTGTGCGCTCGGTCGATCGTGTCGAGCACTCCTACAAGCTGGCCTCGCGCGAGCGCAAGAATCGAACGCTCATCACCATCAGTAAAGACTGCATCATCGGCGACCCGCACTCGGTCGTCATGATCGCTGGTCCGTGCTCGATAGACTCCGAAGGTCTGCTCGACGAAACCGCCGCGATGGTCAAGGCACGCGGAGTCAAGATTTTGCGCGGCGGCGCATACAAGCCGCGCACCGGGCCGTACTCGTTCCAAGGTCATGGCGAGGCGGCGCTCAAGCTCATGAAGAAAGCAGGGGAGAAGCACGGGCTTGCGACCGTCTCTGAGATCATGAAAGCCGAGGACCTGCCGCTGTTCGAAGAATACGTCGACATGCTGCAAATCGGTGCGCGGAACATGCAAAACTACGAACTGCTCAAGGCCATCGGCACATCCAAAAAACCAGTGATACTCAAGAGGGGACTGGCTGCGACACTCGAGGAGTGGTTGCTCGCCGCCGAGTACATCCTCAAAGGAGGCAACGAGAACGTGATACTCTGCGAGCGTGGCATTCGCACGTTCGAGCAAGAAGTACGTTTTACGCTCTGTTTGGGTTCGATTCCAGCGCTTCGCGAAATGACACACTTGCCGATCATCGTCGACCCGAGCCATGCCATGGGCAAAACGCGATGGGTAAAAGATGCAGCACTCGCCGCAGTCGCTGTCGGCGCTGACGGACTCATCATCGAAGTGCATCCTCGCCCCGAGGAATCTGCGTGTGACAGTGCGCAGCTACTGGACAACGAACATTGGAATGACTGCATGGATGGCATAACCTCGATTGCGAGCGCACTTCATAAAAAAGTCTCATGAGTCTGATCTCTCTCACCCCTCCGGCTTCACAACAATCGACCAACATTCATATCGGTTCAGGAATTCGGTTGCAATTGCACTCACTCGTTGCTGAACTCAAGACAACTGAATCCATCGTCGTGCTCTATGACAAAGGCGTGCAGTCCATTGCATCGGACATCATAAAGACGCTGCCAAAAGCACACCGCATTGAGGTAGCGAGTGGAGACGCCTCCAAGTCGCTTGCCGAAGCCCAGCGCATTGCATCAGCGATGCTCACGCTTCGTTGCACACGGTCAACGATCATCATCTGTGTCGGCGGCGGCATGCTCACCGACCTCGGGGGATTCGTCGCCAGCATCTTCATGCGCGGCGTTCCGTGCGTGTACGTCCCCACCAGCCTGCTCTGCATGGCGGATGCGAGCATCGGCGGCAAGACCGGCGTCAACCTCGACAACGCCAAAAATATCATCGGCACCATCGCGCATCCGATCGCCGTCGTTATCGATAGTAGCCTTACGAATGATTTGCCTATCGAACAATTAAGAGAAGGTCTCGTCGAAATTGTTAAGATCGCCGCAGTTGCCGATGCCAAGTTCTTCGGTTGGCTCGAAGAAACAATTGAAAAAGTACTACACCGCGACCCTCAAGCCGTGCAGGAGTGCATCGAGCGCGCAGTTGCGCTGAAAATCGGCATCGTGGAACAGGACGAGAAAGACACCCTCGCGCGCTTGATCCTCAATTTTGGTCACACCGTGGGGCACGCCATCGAAGCGGCTTCGCAATTTCGTCTATCACATGGAGCCTGCGTGAGTATGGGCATGGCAATAGAGATGGACATCGTGGGTTTCGCCGATCGTCAACGCGTGATTGCGTTACTGCAACGCATCGACATGCCTGTGGCATTGCCAAAAACATTCTCCGCTGATCAGTTATGGACACTGATGCACAGCGACAAAAAAAACACTGCAAACAGCGTGCGATGTGCAGTGCCAACCACGATTGGCTCAGCCGAAGTACGGACCATCAGCGAGGCGGCTTTTCGAAAACACTGCTCATGAAACCCTCCGTGCCACTGCCGATTCTGCCACTCTGCGCGCCGCTTGCAGCGACGTTGCGCTTGCCCGGGTCCAAGTCGCACGCCAACCGCGCGATCATCGCTGCGTGCCTGTGCGAGGGGCAGACGACGCTGATCGAAAACGCCACATCCTGCGACGACGTCGCGCTGATGGTCGAAAATTTACAGAAGATGGGCTTTGCTATCGAGTGGATCGATCAGGTTTCAGGAACTCTTCGCATACAGGGCGGCTTGCCTGCCACCTCTTACCATCTACAACCCATACCCTTGTCGTGTGGCAACGCCGGAACAACTCTTCGATTTCTCACGTCGCTGTGTTGCGTTGTCCCTGGTGAGTGGATTATCTTAGGAGATGAGCACATGCGTCGCCGTCCGATAGGGGATCTTACGAAAACACTGCGTGCTCTTGGTGCTGACATTCGCGATTCCAACGGCTGTCCGCCGCTGCACATCCGCGGCAAAAAACTCGAGGGCGGAGATGTCACGCTGGACGCGAGCAAGAGCAGCCAATTTCTCAGCTCGCTTCTGCTCATCGCACCGATGCTCAGCAGGGGACTGAGCGTGACGATCGCTTCGTCGCTCGCGTCACCACGCTACGTGGACATCACAAAGAAAGTCTTGGCGGATTTTGGCATTCACGTAGCAAAAGAATCGAATACATTTATTATTCAACATCAGAGATTTGTCAGTCCGAAACACTACGACATCGAGCGCGACTGGAGTGCTGCGGGTGCATGGATCGTCCTCGCATCGCTTACGAACAGTTCAATCGAGTTTGTTGGGATGAACGCTGCATCGACGCAGTCGGATAAGGACATCGTCAACGTCATCAAGAGCTTGGAAAAACCCGGCGATCTCACGATTGATTGCGCAGAGATTCCCGATCAAGTGATGAACATCGCGTTGTGTGCGGCATGCCGGTCCGGCACAACGACGATCACCGGCGCTGCGAATTTGCGACTCAAAGAATGTGATCGTTTGGCGGTGATAACGTCGGAGTTGCGAAAAGTCGGGATAGATATTCGAGAACATGCGGACGGTGTGATTGTTCAAAGTACGAAAACTAGAAACGAAAAACGAATAACCAATAACGTTGTCCTCGACCCTCACTCCGACCACCGCATGGCCATGTGCTTCGCGATACTCGGCTGCGTTCGGGCGGGGATACGCATCAACAACCCCGAGTGTGTAGCGAAGAGTTACCCGCATTTCTTCAACGATCTTGCCGCGGTGCGCACGCAAACCAAGCCCATTGCCATCGTCGGCATGCGTGCTGTCGGCAAGTCCAACCTTGCGCGGCGGCTGGCATCCAAGCTGGGACTCAAGCATCTCGATACCGACAAAGAATTCGAACGACAGCACGGCAAGATCCCCGAGTACGTACAGAAAAACGGCTGGGAAGCGTTCCGTCACGAAGAAGAAAGTGTCGTTCATTCGAGCCTGAAAATTGGTGTCGTGACCTCGCTTGGCGGAGGCGCAACAGAGTCCGATCGAACGAGAAGTGCACTCAAAGAACACGCTGTCGTAGTCTGGATGCAGGCGACAGAGCGCATGATCGTCGAACGCCTGAAGATTACCAAGCGCCCCAAGCTGACCACACTGCCTGTCGAGCAAGAAGTACGCATGATGCTGCGCAAGCGAGACCCTCAGTACAAGGAGATTGCAACGATCATCCTGCCGCCGAACATCCCCTTTGGCAGACAAACTCCGTACGTTCTACAGCAATTGCAACACTACACATGTTCGTTGTAACCCTCCCTCCATCGGCTGCTTTCGACCCTTTGATCTTCGCCAAGACATCCAAGCTGGCAGGTGCGGACATTCTCGAGATCAGGGGCGATACAACACCCGATGTAGCTGCATTCGATTCACCGCTGCCTCTCCTGCTGGCGCTTCGCGGAGCGGACACCGGCATGATCGAACGCTTGCGGCCGTCCTACGTCGACCTGGAGTTGCACGAGCAAGACATCGAGCTGCCGCTGTGGGTCACGCGTATCGCCAGTTTTCATGACTACGAGTGCACTCCGACACTGGTGCAACTGCGATCCATCGTGACGAATCTCTTGGAGCACAAGCCGGCGATTGTCAAAATCGCGACGACCATCAATTCGTACGCCGATCTCGCGATTCTCGATGCACTGCAGCGAGAAATTTCACAGGACGGAACAGTGAAGACGGTGATACTCGGCATGGGCCCGCTTTCTCGCATGCAGCGCTTGCTCTCGCCGTCGCGTGATGCGCTCACGTACACGTGTATCAACGAAGGAGAACAAGCTGCACCAGGTCAAATCTCTCTCGTCGAATACAGAAGTTTCTCTTACCTGAAACAGCCGCGCTTGTTTGGTTTGCTCGGCGGCCAGGCGATACAGAACAGCCTCAGTCCCCTCATTCATAATATTCTCTTCAAAGCGCATGGTATCGACGCGCTCTATTCGATTTTTCCGACAGAAGACCTGCGGGATGCCTTCACCCACTTATCCGCCATCGGCGTCGAAGGATTTTCCGTGACCGCGCCATGGAAACAAGATGTTATGAACTTCGCTGATGACACGCAAGAGATCGCGAAGCGACTGCAGTCGTGCAACACGCTCATAAAGTCCGACGACTCGTGGACCGCGTACAACACCGACGTTCCCGGCATCATCGCGGGGTATCCGTTTTTGAAAGACTCCACGTCTGCGGCCATCGTCGGCTCCGGCGGAGTCGTGCCGTCGGTCATCGATGCGTGTCGCCAATCGGGGATCAAACAGATCCGAATATTTGCGCGGAACGGACAAGCAGGCGGCGAGTTGGCTCAACGTTTTGGTGTGGAATTCGATCGGATCGAATCGCTGAAAAACGCGTCATTCGACGTGGTGTTCTGCACAGTGTCCGACGACATCGATATTCCGTTGCCGAAAGGTAAAGCAGGCGCACATGCGATTGATCTACGATATTTGAAGTCGACGAAATTCTTGGCGCGGGCAAAAATCCACGGCTTTCAGACGCACAACGGCTTGCCTCTGCTACTGTCCCAGGCGCTGCTCCAGTTTACGATGTTTACCGGCGTCACGCCGCGCGAAGACGTGGTATCGTCTCTGCTCACTTCTCTCTCTACCCATGGCAAGCAATAGCTTCGGCCAGATGCTGCGCATCACCACGTTCGGCGAATCGCATGGGGCTGCCTTAGGCGTCGTCATCGACGGCTGTCCGGCCGGTATTGCGCTCACAGAAGCTGATTTTCTGCCAGAACTTGCCAGGCGTCGCCCTGGACAAAGTGCCGTGACGACTGCTCGCAGCGAAGACGATGTTCCGGTTATGTTGTCCGGCGTGTTCGAAGGCAAGACCACCGGCATGCCGATCGCCATCATCATCGAGAACAAGAATCAACGACCGCAAGACTACGACAAGCTCAAAAACGAGTTTCGAGCAGGACATGCTGACAAAACGTATAGCGACAAGTACGGACATCGCGATCATCGTGGCGGGGGCAGGTCGTCGGGCCGCGAGACAGTCGCACGTGTGATCGCCGGAGTCGTCGCACGAAAACTCTTGCCGAGCAACGTGCGTATCGTCGGGCATACCAAGAAGGTCGGTGCCATCGAAGCCGTTGCATTTGACCCGAGCATCATCGAGTCCAACCCCATGCGCTGCGCGGATGCCGTCGCGGCGAAGAAGATGGAAGAGTACGTGCTGCGACTAAAAGCCGACGCCAACTCGAGCGGTGGGCTCATAGAAGTCCGCATTCTCAATGCGCCCAAAAATTTGGGAGATCCTGTCTTCGGCAAACTCAAGGCAAAGCTGGCAGACGCAGTGATGTCCATCGGAGCAGTCACGGGCTACAGTTACGGTGCAGGCTTTGCGACAGCCGAGATGACGGGCAAGGACTACATCGCGGATGCCAAGAACTTCGGCGGCATGCTCGGCGGTATTTCCACGGGCGATGATCTGGTCATCACCGTCAGCATCAAGCCGTCGACATCAGTCGGCGACGTTGCCAAAACCGGTCGTCATGACCCATGCATTGTTCCGCGCGTGATCCCGGTCGTCGAAGCCATGGTCGCGCTGACACTTGCGGATTGTTTCTTGCTGCAGAAAGCTTATCTGTAAGGGCGATGCAGCATCGCCCCTAACCAGCGGGCGACGTTGCATCGCTCCCCATCTCCAAGGCGACCAGGGGTCGCCTCTACCCCCTCTCATTATAGGCGACCAGGGGTCGCATCTACCCCCTCTCATTAT
>CAYWEU010000159.1:0-6793 GCA_964457395.1 uncultured Candidatus Peribacteria bacterium | reverse complement strand
CTATTTTCGGCATGATCGATCCCTCTCTTATTCGGCAGAATCCCGATGCCTACCGCACCGCCGCCAAGAACAAGAACGTGAAGTTCGACATCGATGCGTTTTTGAAAGCCGATGACGCGCGCAAGAAAATACTTGCTGAGGTCGAGAGCATGCGCGCGGACCGCAATGCTGTCAGCAAGAAAATCCCGAGCATGAGTGGCGATGACAAGAAGAAAGCGGTGGCGGATATGAAAACACTTGGTGTGGATTTAGAGAAGAAAGAGGCGCAGCTCGCACTCGTCGAAGAAAAGTGGAAAGCGCTGTTGCTGCGAGCGCCGCAGATTCCACACGCCAAAGCTCCGGTCGGCAAGAGCGATGCTGATAACAAGGAATCTCGTCGCGAGGGGGCCGTGCCGGTCAAATTTGCATTCGCATCCAAAGACCACGTGACGCTTGGCGAGGCGCTCGACATCGTCGATTTTCCGCGTGGCGCTAAGATCGCCGGAGCGCGCAGTTATTTCCTCAAGGGCGACGGTGCGCTGCTCGAGATGGCTGTCCTCCGCTTCGCGGTCGATGTGCTGACCCAAAAAGGCATGACGCTCTTCACACCGCCGGTGTTGGTCAACTGGGAGGCGCTGATGGGCACAGGGTTTTTCCCGGGTAACGAAGAAAACACGTACGTCGTTGGTGTCGAGCATGACGGCAAGCTCGAGAGCGACAAAAAATATTTAGTCGGTACGTCCGAAGTTTCGGTAGCAAGCTACCACATGGACGAGACCGTCGACCTGGCCGCGCTGCCCATGCGTTACGCCGGCATCAGCAACTGCTTCCGCCGCGAGGCCGGCACGTACGGCAAGGATACGAAGGGCCTGTACCGCGTGCATCAGTTTCAGAAAGTCGAGCAAGTGATTCTTTGCGAAGCGGACGAGGCCAAGGGCATGGCCATGTTCGAAGAGATTCGTACCAATGCCGAGGAGGTTCTCAAGGCTCTGGGTCTGCCGTACCGCATCGTGGACGTTTGCACTGGCGACATGGGCCAGGGAAAGGTGTTCATGCAGGACATCGAGACCTGGATGCCCAGCCGCAATGCCTACGGCGAGACCATGTCGTGTTCGTACCTGGGCGACTTTCAGGCGCGCAGACTCAACATCAAGTACGTGGACAACGACGGCGAGCGCAAGTTCGTTCACACACTCAACAACACGTGTGTCGCTACACCGCGACTGCTGATCCCCATCCTGGAAATCTACCAGAACAAAGACGGCTCCATCACCATCCCCGAGGTGCTGCGGTCGTACATGAACGGAAAGAGCGTGATGAAGCCCGCGGTTGCGGTACACTGAAATCGATGCGAATTCTCTTCACGCGTTTTCCGCTCGAAAGTATTCACGATGGCGGCGCAGAAATTCAATTGCTCAGTTTGATGCAAGGGCTCAAGTCGTGCGGCCACGACGTTGAATTTCTGGGTAGTTGCCCCGTTATTCTTGAGCAGGCTACTCACTACTCACTACCCACTACCCACCTCGACATTGGCCCCCCTCCCGTCACGAAATTCAGTGCGATTAGTTTTCTGTGGCGCCGTCACCGCATGAGTAAGCAATTGAGCGATGCAATCATCCCCCACCCGAATGCCATCTTCATGGTGAGTCTTTCGGAGAAATTGTTACTGACCGAGTTCGCCACCGCGCAAGGCATCAACGTCTTCTGGATCGAGCACGACCGCATCGGCAACTGGCTCACGCGCAATCCCTGGCTGCCCGCACTGCGCCGGGCATCGCAGCACGCCACGATCATCACCGTCTCAGAATTAAGCAGACGGATGTTCCTCGATCTCGGATTCTCTGCCGATCGCGTCATCGCGATTCCAAACGGCATCGACCTCAGCCGATTTTCACAGCCCACAGTCCACAGTCCCCACCTTCGCCAAGGCTTCGGGGGGCAGGCACAGCTCAAAGCTCTTCACGTGGGTTGCATTTCCCGTCTCAGTCCCGAAAAAGGCGTCGACGTGCTTGTTCATGCTCTTGCCGATATTCCGCAAGTTTCACTATCCATCGTCGGACGCGGCAGCGACGAGGGCTACATTCGAACGATCATCGCTGAACAAGAGCGTCGCGAAGGAACCGGACGAATCGAACTGCTACCGTCCGCTGATCTGCAGAAATTCTACGCGTCGATCGACGTGCTCGTATTGCCCTCGAGAGACAACGATCCGTTTGGCCTGGTGGCCGCCGAAGCCATGGCGTTGGGCATTCCGGTACTGCTCACCGACGCGTGTGGCATCGCGGGGTACCTCACGCATGGCGTCGATGCGTTCATCGTGTCTGCCAATGACGAGCGAGCGATGGCTGACGGTTTGCGGCAACTGCTCGATACACAGCTGCGTGAGAAATTATCGATCGCTGGCAAAAAAACAGCTCACGAAAAATTTGCAGTCGAAAGGATGGTCGATGATTACGAGAAACTGATCGGCATTTCCTGACCCAAACAGGCTTTTCCCCATTGGAATGCGCTTGCGGGTAGGGTACAATCTCCCGACTTATGAGCGCCCAACAATTCAAACTCGTATCGGACTACAAGCCGACCGGGGACCAGCCAAAGGCAATCGAACAGCTGACCGCGGGCCTGCGCGACGGTGCCAAACATCAGACGCTGCTGGGGGCTACCGGAACGGGCAAAACGTTCACGATGGCCAACATCATCCAGCAGATGCAGCGGCCCACACTGGTGCTCGCGCACAACAAGACGCTGGCGGCACAGCTCTGTAGCGAGTTCCAGAGCTTCTTTCCGGATAACGCCATCAGCTACTTCGTCTCGTACTACGACTACTATCAGCCAGAGGCGTACATGCCGACCACCGACACGTACATCGAGAAGGATGCGAGTATTAACGAAGAGATCGCCAAATTTCGCCACGCCGCTACCAATAACCTCATCACGCGCAAGGACGTCTTGGTCATCGCCTCGGTGTCGTGCATCTACGGCATCGGCAGCGTGGAAGATTACAAACTCCTGGCACTCGACCTCAAGCGCGGCATGCCGTTCCAACGCAATCGCTTGTTGCGACTACTCACCGACATCCAGTACAAGCGCAGCGCGATGCACTTTAAGCAGGGCATGTTCCATGTCCTTGGCGACACGGTCGAGATATTCCCTCCCAGCGGCGACACAGTCATTCGTATCGAGTGCCCGTTCGACGAGATCGAGACGATACAAGAAGTCGACAGCTTTACCGGTGAGCTCATCACCGAGCTGGAGGAAGTGAAGATCTTCCCCGCAGCGCACAACGTGACGACCAAAGAAAAGATCGACGGCGCCATCGAGGGAATCAAGAAAGAGATGGAAGATCGCGAGAAATTCTTCTTGGACCGCAACGAGTTTGCCAAAGCCGAGCGCATCCGCCAGCGCACCGAGTACGACCTGGAGATGCTGCGCGAGACGGGCTACTGCACGGGCATAGAAAACTACGTTCGGTATCTGGGCAACCGCGAGCCGGGCATGCCGAGCGAAACATTGATGGATTATTTTCCGGACGACTTCCTGCTGTTCGTCGACGAGTCGCACATCTCTATTCCGCAAATCGGTGGCATGCACGAGGGCAACTTCCAGCGTAAGCAGACACTCATCGATTACGGCTTCCGGCTGCCCAGCGCGCACGATAACCGTCCGCTGAAGTTCAGTGAGTTCGAGCAGCGCGTCAACCAAGCCGTGTACGTATCGGCGACTCCGAGCAAGTACGAGAAAGCCAACACCCCGCCGGAGCATATTGTTGAGCAGATCATCCGTCCGACCGGACTACTGGACCCCATCGTCACGATTCACCCGAAGAAACACCAGATCGACCACATCACGAAAGAAGTGAACGAGACCATCAAGCGTGGCGAGCGCATACTGCTGACGGCACTCACGAAGAAAAGTGTCGAGGACCTAGCCAAGTACATGCAGGACAACGACTACAAAGTGCGCTACCTCCATAGCGACATCGAGACGATGGAACGTGTGGAAATTCTACGCCAGCTTCGCAGCGGCACTATCGACATTCTCGTCGGCATCAACCTACTGCGCGAGGGTCTGGACCTGCCGGAGGTCAGCTACATCGCCATTTTGGACGCCGATCAACAGGGCTTTCTGCGCTCGCGCGATGCGCTCATCCAGACCATCGGTCGTGCGGCGCGCAACATCAACGGCCACGTGGTGTTGTACGCGGACAAAATCACCGATGCCATGCAGGCTGCCATCGACGAGACGAATCGTCGGCGCAAAATCCAGGAAGACCACAACAAAAAGCACGGCATAACGCCCAAGACGATCATCAAGGCGATCAAAGACATCGCCGAAGCACACACCAGGATGAAGCTCACGAGGAAAAAGTACGATCACCAGTCCATCCCGAAAGACGAAAAGAAGCGGCTCATCGAAGAGCTGGAAGCGCAGATGGACCTTGCCGCGCAGAATTTGGAATTCGAAAAGGCGGCTGATTTGAGAGACGAGATTGAGTTGCTGAAGAGGGAGCTGTAAGAAAACCCAAAATTATAGTTTCTACCAGAGCGGGCCTTCGCGCCCGCGGCACTGATAGTTATCCCGCGGTCATCGATAGTCATTCTTTCGGCTCCCATTGCGGATCGTAGGGAAACAGCAGGTGCCCGGGATACTTGCGCAAGCTGAAGGTGGGTCGACCAAAGGTCTGTGACAATTGAGGTGTGAAAAGAATGCCTTGGCCCAGTCGTTGCTGGCGAGGCGCAAGAGCATTCCATGCCTGTTTCGTGGGAGCGATTGTACGAATGGTTTGTACAGCAGCTTCCATTGCCCGTAACTGGGCCAACTGCGCTTCGCGCGCGTCCGTACATGCCGGAGCTGCAGAAAAGGTGCGGTTCCCGAATTCAAATTCATTGTGTCTCAATGGGTACTGTAAACGCACCATTCGCGTGATATTACCGACTCGTGTTCCTTCCGCAGTCTTTGCCCAGTCTGCATGGTGGGTAAAGCGTAAATCGTGTGCACGTAGAGCATACGGATTAGGATTCGAAGGGATCGATAGGGTTCGAAGCTGTTGCTCGGTTACGAGCTCTGTCCTTTCCGATACCACGCAATAAAACTGAGAAGCTTGATCACCTTCATTATCTTTCGACCTGACGATGTCGGTCCATCCTTGCATGGGTAGACAGCCGAATTTGTTGGGGAGAGTGTCGATAGCGAAGAAAAGAAACTCCTCTCGAGTACAAGCAGTGCGCGGGAGAACGATCACGACTTTGCCGCCGATGGGCACGGTGCAGATTCCTCCCAGCAACGCGCGGGCGCGCTCGTGGACAGTGCTGTCCGATTGCATGTGACGACATTGATCGAGATTGCGGATGATGGCGATGGAGAAAGGGCCGCCGACAAGTTGTCCATTTCGAAGAAGTGGTTGAAGCTCTGCTGGGTTAGCCTGCAAACAGGCTGGTGTGAGCTGCTTTCCTGTATCCTGATACAGAGACACTTTTCCACGATTCAACATCGATTGTACGGGGTCGATGCTCAGAATAAGCGTGTCGTCGCCTCGTCCCAAACGACGCACTTCGCACTCGAGGGTCAGTCCACCGCTACCGATATCAATAATGGTCGGCTCTTTTACCAACTTGCGATCGAGGAGACCGGTGCACAATGCGCCCAAAAACCGTTGCATGTCACCCGTTCCCGTTTCGTCGGCTTCTCGATGGAGCAGGTCGAAGAGAGGTCCATGACGTTCCCAGAATTGTTTCACTCCGTTCATCCCTCGGCCGTGGAGCCATCGTTCGATTTCGTATCGGCGCTGAGAGGGGCTGGTCCGTTGCAAGATGCGGTGAAGCTCTGCTTCCGATTGGGGCACCTCATCCTGTTGCTCACGCGCGCGTATTTCATTTTCCAAGAAAGCTTGCGCAGCACCCGCTCCATGGAGTGCTTCCATGGCATCTCGGTATTTATCCTGTGCCTGTTCATAGATCCCCTGGAGTACGGTGGCAATCGCGATGAACACCGTCATCCAAACGTCGCGTTCTCCTTCGCGCAGACCGCGTTTGAGCAACTGTTGCAATATAGGAGAGTTGTATGGCCATTCGAGTGAAATCATTCGATCTACCGAAAGACGAATGCCGGTATTGAGACACTCGCTCATCGCCAAAATAACAACTTTGTGCGTTTTTGCGGTTCTTGCCAGTGCCGCATCGGCGTAGGCTTCCTGCCTTTTTTTATCGGGTACATGAGAATGCACGGTGTAGAAGTGCACGGGGATCCCATGTTTCTGTGACCACTCCACGCAAAATTTTCTCATTTTTTCAAAGAAGTGCAAATCCATCTCATCTGGCTCCGGCTCCTCATCTTTCTTTCCAGCACGCAAAACGCCTTTGGCGCGCATGTTCTCCGCGATGAGAACGGAGCTCTTCTCAGTGAGATCTTGGTCGAGTTGCATCTCTACCCATCGAGAGAGGCTTTCGGGCATAGTTTCATCTCCGCTTACGAGTCGCGGACAAAGGATAAACTGCAGACAAGCGTTAATCTTCTGTTGGGCATACGAACTTGGATTCGAACAGATGGCATGCAGAAACTGCAACTCTTCCTCGCTCAGCTCATAATCGATACGACGCACGCGACTCAACCAATCTTCTGGCGGATCAAGAATGAGGAGTCTTTGGAGGCTTTGACGTACCCGCAACGGATCCAATCCTCGTTCAGTACCCGAGGCGCGACCCTCTGTTTCTCGCACATCGATGCCATACTTGCGTGTGCGATCTTGAGGTGAAGTGAAAAGATCGTGGATGATCAGCGGATCGACAACCGTGTTTGTGATCGGCGTTCCCGAGAG
>CAYWEU010000158.1:0-3367 GCA_964457395.1 uncultured Candidatus Peribacteria bacterium | reverse complement strand
TAGCTGCAGTGTGGTGATGTTCATGAACATGCCAAGAAATTTTTCGCGAGCGTGCGTCCGTGGTCGGTCAGAAATGATTCGGGGTGAAACTGCACGCCAAAGATCGGCAGTGTCGCATGCTGCATTCCCATGATGAGATCCGTTTTGCGATGAGCACGGGCTTGCCCGCCGAAGACCCGTCCCGCGAATGCGGGCGGGCGAAGGTGGGTCCAGCACATCAGCGCAAACTCCGGTGGCAATCGATCCACGATGAGTGAATGATATCTCGCTGCGATAAACGGCGATGGAATCCCCCGCATGATGCCTTTTCCATCGTGATGTATCTTGCTTGTTTTTCCATGCATGGGCTTCGACGCTCTGCGAACGGGGTTTCGCTGAGGCGAGAACACATGTGCGATGCATTGATGACCCAGGCAAACGCCGAGGAGTGGCGGTAGAGAATGGGGAATGGGGTTACGAGAATAGGATCGGATGATGTCATTGGAAACCCCTGCATCATCGGGAGTCCCTGGTCCGGGGGAGATGACGATGTGCGTAGGTAGTTTGGCAAATATTTCTGTGGCCGAGAGCACATCGTTTTTGATCACGTCAACGTTTGCCCCTAGCTCTGCGAAGAGCTGGTAGAGGTTGTAGGTAAACGAGTCGTAGTTGTCGATGAGGATCAGGCGCACGATACATATCTTACCTACCTTACATGCCTTACCTACTTTACTTGCCTTACATTCGTCCTCGCGATTTTGTCGCGCAACTTGGCTACCTCGCGGGTGGCTTGATGTTGTTGGTCCGCAGTGAGCTCTTTCGCAAGCATTGTGAGCGCCTCGTCCGCGCCATCGATCTTCTGCTCGGATGCGAGAGTGAACCATGCGAATGCCTCTACGACGTCTTTTTTGACACCCTCGTCGTTGGCGTACATCACTCCCAGGCTGTACTGCGCTCCACCGTCTCCCAACTCTGCGGCCTTCGTAAACCATTGTGCCGCTTTAACCAAATCAATCTGTACCCCATGACCGCGTATGTAGGCCAAGCCGGCGTTGTATTGTGCGTCTTTGATGCCTTGAGCTCCCGCTTTTTCGAATAATTCCACCGCGCGTTCCAGATCCTGCTCCACCCCCTGGCCTTTTACGTACGCGTAGCCAAGAGTCAGCTGGGCCGGCCCGTAACCGGCATCGGCCGATTTCTTGAGCAAGTCCATGCCTTTGCTCGTGTTTGCGGCCACACCATCGCCGCGCAGGTACTGCATGGCTTGGGTGTAGTTGACCTCGGCATTGCCACCGCAGGCTGCGAGGAGTGCGAGGCACAGTGACAGAACAAATGCTTTTCGCATAGGAGGAGCATAGCAACGACGGTGGTGAGTGGGTAGTGGTTCTTCAATCATGAATCCTCACAATCTTCACCTTCTCCTCTTTTGGTACTAAGACCTTGAGCACACATTCTTTGTTGAACGTCGCTTTCACTTTCTTCGGATCGATCGAGCACGGCAGTGTCACGGACCGGCTGAACTCTCCCCAGAAACACTCCTGCACGTAGTACTGATCACTCGGTATCGTATCGGTTTGGCGGCGCGTGCCGCGGATAGTCAGCACATTGTCGGCAATCTCGATATCCAGGTCCGACATGCGGACACCCGCTATAGGAGCCTTGATGATGTAGTAACTGTCGAACTCGAAAATATCGAGCGCTACCTGGCCCATGCGTTGCGAGGAAGAGGACACCGGAAAGGCAGGTTGTGACTTGTGTTGGGGTTGCAAACGAGGATCGGCATCTGTGTCGGCCGCGTTGAACGCGGAAGAGAAAATACCGTGGAAACGTGAGGGAACCATTTCAGGACATAGTACCGAATTTCGCTAGCATTCGGCAAAAAGGCCGTGTGGCGTTTTGAAGGTTTTGTGAGGAAATAGACGAAGTGGATAGTGATGAGTGGGTAGTCAGTACCCACCACCCACTCGCAAATCGCCACTCGCATGTTTTTGCACCAATCTTCTGCCTGCGCAACAAAAACTTCACCAAATCACCCTTGCTCCGAGGTCAAAGGTGAGTAGAATGTCCGCACGCTTCGAAAGAAAAGAAAACTATACCTTGCTCCCTCCCAAATCTATGTCCACAGCCACACTGCACAACAACATCCGCCGTCTTCGATTCGAGAAGAATATGACCCAAGAAGAACTCGCGTTGCGCGTCGGCGTCAGTCGCCAAACCGTCATGTCCATCGAGCGTGGCGCGACGAACCCCTCCGTACTCCTGGCGTACAAAATCTCCATGGCGCTGCAGGTGCCGGTGACGGATGTGTTTCAGGTCGAGGGAACGTTGGTGCCGGTATAAGACGAGTTTCTGGTTTGCTAGTAAACTGGTACACCAGTAAACTTTCGTATGTCCTTCACCCTCAACTGCACCCCCTTCGACCCGTTCCAGTCGTCGGTCCCGACCGCGCAGGCCAGGTCGACCGCTTGATTGGCTGTGAGTTTCTCCAACAGCGAACCCAGTCCGAAGCCGATCAGCTTGATGCCGCTACTGGTACGGGCTTGCAAGTGAGAGGCATCGCGACCGACTCCGCGCAGGTCTTTCAACTGTTGCGACCGCAGCAGGAAGAGCGGCTCTTGGTTGTGTTGGCCGAACGGCTCCAGCCGCTGCAAGTCCGTTGCAAACGTGCGGGTGATCTGCGACGTCGATACTTCCCTGTCGAGAGAAATGCTCGGCACCAACTGTTCGACACTCATTCCCGCAGCCTGCATGTTTTCTTGCAATCGCGTGATCAATGCGGGAAAGCGCGAGATATGAAACGAACACCCGGCCGCTTGCGCGTGTCCGCCACAGTGCTCCAGCAGCTGCCGCACCGCAGGGTCCCGTAGCGCCAGCGTCAGGTCATACTGTGGGATGCTGCGGATGGATGCCGTACACATGCCGTCCTTGCCGATGGCGGCGACCAAGCTGGGCCGTCCGTACTTCTCCGTCAGCTTTCCGGCGACGAGTCCGACGATGCCCGCCGAGAATTGCTCGCTTGCGACACACAAGAACAGCTGAGTTGCATCGATCATCTCCAGTGCCTTCGCGCAAGAGACTTCAGTCACCTCCTGGCGGCGCGTATTGAGCAAATGCAGGCTCGCTAACGCTTCTTGGTTGCCCAGCAACGCGTCGAGTGCGACAGACGGGTGATCCATACGGCCGCTGGCATTGATGCGCGGCACGATACGAAACGCCAAGTCCGTAGCCGTGCAACTACCGGTGATGTTCACTTGTTCAAAAAATGATTTGAGTGCTCCTGGCGGCAATTTCGCCACGAGCTTGAGCCCACCCATGACGAGAATGCGGTTCTCGCCGGTCAGCGGCACCAAGTCCCCCACTGTCCCGATGGCGGCTAACACCATGTCTT
>CAYWEU010000157.1:0-4707 GCA_964457395.1 uncultured Candidatus Peribacteria bacterium | reverse complement strand
AGGCCCAGCACTTCGAAATCAAACTGATGAAACTGCCGGTACCGGCCCTTCTGTGGGCGGTCGTACCGAAAACAGGTGCCGATAGCGTACAGTTCCACTGGCTGGGGCAGCTGGTCCATACCGTGTTCGATGTACGCCCGGCAGATGCCGGCGGTAAACTCGGGGCGCAGTGCGTAGAGAAAGTCATTGCCTTCGTCTCCGCCCTTACGGCCGACCGAGAAGAGTTCTTTCTCCACGATATCGGTGTGGTCTCCGATGCTGCGCTCGAACAAGCCGCGTTCCTCGAACATCGGCGGATCGATGCGCTTAAACCCTGCCTGGCGCGCTCGGTGACGCACGGCTTTCTTGATGTACGTCATGTACTGGTGATCTGCCGGCAGCACATCGTGGACTCCTTTTGGGGACCGGAACTTACTTTCGACCATGGGGGGATAGAAAAGAAAAATCGCCTGCGGCGACTGACGGAATGTACAGTGAAGTACTCTACCTAGGGAACAGTAGCCTGTCGAGTGCCGGTTCGTGTACAATCCCGCAGCGCATGGCGAGCGTAGCTCAGTTGGTTAGAGCATCTGGTTGTGGTCCAGAGGGTCGTGGGTTCAATTCCCATCGCTCGCCCCATCCTTCGTAGACGGAGAAATGCTGTCTGCCTTGATGATCGCGATCGGCTCATCTTCTACTGCCGGAGCAGCAGGACTTTCAGCAGCCTCGGGAACCGGCACAGCATCAGCAACTGGCTGAGAAACTATTGGAGCTGGTTTAGGTGTCGGCGCAGGAGGAGGTGCAGGCGATGGGGGCGGAGAGGGAGTAGAAGGCGTCGCCTTCGCTGGAATCGTCACTGGAACAGGAGCAGGAGGTTTGAGCCAATCTGGCACAGGACCGGGTTCGTTTACAGGCGGTGGCGGTGGCTGTGGTGCAGCAGGAGCTGCAACAGGTTCGACGATTTCTGCAGTCGCTGCAACTGGAGCTTCTTCCTTCATCCAATCTGGAATATTTTCCTGCATCGGCTTTTCGAGCTTCGGCGCTTCGGCGGGTTTCGCTTTCGGCTGCAATGCAGGCGCTTCCTTCAGCCAATCGGGCACAGGGCCTGTCTGGTCTTGTATCGGCTGCGCTGCTTCGCCGCTCGAGAACTCGGAGACTTTTCTCTCCTTTTCCTTCTTCACTACTTTCTCTGGCGGAGATTGGCGATTCAATTTGAGAGGAACGACTTCGACGTTTTTCTCGTCGTCATCATTGGGCACAAGCGCTCCCTCCATTTTCTCCAGTGTTTGCTGCAGTCCCCCCGTGGTCTTTCGCTTGAGCCACAAAAATACGAGGAACAAACCGACGCACAGACCGACCAAAAAGAGCACGATGAATCCCACACGGACAAATGACCAAATGCGAGATGATCCCAATGTTCCCGTACCTGCAGCAACGGAACTGGTTGTCGACGCCTCGCTGGATGCCATGGACGAAGAGCTGTGAGAATCGACAATCGTTGTTGCCAGCACCTCGACGTGTTCGTTTGCGGTCACAAGAACTTGTGCCGTGTGGATATCGCGGACGCTCAGTGTCACGGCGTACATCCCCGGGCTCGCGTACGTATGCTCGGGCGTTGTGAGCAAACTGCGGGTGTTGTCGCCGAAATTCCACTCATACAACAGCTCTCGCCCCTGCTGCGCAGTCGCATCGATATTCGGTGTGAATCGAACGCGCAGACCGTCCGTCTCGGTCCAGATATTGCTGAGAGTGTTGTGCGTCATCACTCTGGCCGATGACGAAGACATGGCGTGGCTCGGTTGCGGATTGTCCGTGACAACTGCTTGCAAAGCAGCTGTCGCTGTTTGCGTGCGCTCGGCGTTCTCGACAGTGAGTATGATTTTTCTGCTACCCGCTCTGGGTGTCATGTAGACATACAAAGGCGTGCCGTCTTTCTCTCCGATCGTTTGCTGGTTGTCTCGGTCGTTCTCGGGGTTACCGTCTCCGTCGGAGTCTGTCGAGCCATCCAGGTCGAGCGAGTAGCGAGCGATCTGTCCTGTTGACTTGGCAGTGACGAACTTGATGACGCTGCCCTTGGTCGACACAGGAAATGTGCCGTTCACAGCGGGAGGCTCGGTCTCGAGCACTGCTGCCAATACGTCTTGCGACGGCGTTGGAACAGTTCCTGTTGCCGACGGTGCCCGCATAACCAGGTTGAACGCATGATAGTCGCTCATGCGATTGATCGAGTCTTGTGTACTGACATCCAGAACATATGTGCCTGGCATTGACTGTCGCGTCTGGAAGAATGCAGTGCGTTGAGCGCTGAGAAACGCTCGATCGCGTGTCAGGATCCAGCTGTACTCCGGCTGCGGCATGTTGGCGTCGAGAGTCATCTCGAACACGTCACCTGCATCGATGCTGATGGTCATGGGCTCGGCTTGTGCACGAACACTCACAGCTGTCACAACAAGCCCGAGCGTCAAAACTGCCAGAGCTGCATGTTGCCTGTGCTTCAAAGAGGAGATACGCATGGGCGTTTAACCAAAGAGCGTGTTGACGAAGATGATGATGACGCGCGCAAACAAGATGATGATGAGTCCGACGATGGTGTACTGAATGATCTTCTTGGCTTTATCCTTCTGGCCTTCGTCACCCAAGCTGAAGATGAGGTACAGACCGGCGACGACGAGCATCAGCAAGGCGATGGTCGTAACGATGTTGAGCACCGTGAGCAGCAACTTAACGACGACGGTCGTGACAAGCTCGCGTACGCCCCCAACATCGCCGGTGAAGACGCGGAAGACGAGGTCGACGATGACTTGCGCGAGCAAAATCACGATGATGCCGATGATCGTGTACTGAATAATCTTCTTGGCTTTGTCCTTCTGTCCTTCGTCGCCGATGCTCAGGATCAAGAACATGCCGGCGATGACGATAGTCAGCACCGCGAGTGTCGTCACAACGCTCAAAATGACTTGGATCAATCGCGCCATCAGTTCATTCGCGCTCATCGCGCTGATGCCGCCGACTCCTGCAGCCGCCTGGATGCCTTGCTGTATTGTTCCGCCATTGAATACCGACGCCGAAATATTCGGGTTCAGCATCAGGATGAAGGCGGTCAGGATGCCAAAGGCGCTAGCGGCCAGTATGCGTTGTGTTTTTGGAGATCCCATATCGTTATAGTATAGCATAAATCGTGTCATTATGCCAGGTGTAGAATGACGTGGTTTCTTCGTGCCATTTGCCCTCAGCCAGGCCCTCTCCATCGGCGATTGTGCGCAGTGCCAAGGCCCCTGCGTTGCTTGTCACCAATCTCACGAATATTCGCTATCTTACGAGCATTGCCATGTCCGCGGGATACATGCTGATAACGCCACGGCAGTTCATCGTGTACGCGGATGACCGATACTTCGCCACCATGAAAAAGCGGGCAGTCGGCTGCGTGGTGCGGCCTCCGACCGACATCAAGAGTGACATGAAGACAGTGCGGTCCTGTGCGTTTGAGGCAGAAGATGTGACTGTTGCCCGGCTCGCGCGCTTGAAAAAAGCGTTTCGCGGTACAACATTTATCCCCAGCATTGACGTCATCGAGCAATACAGGCGCGCAAAAAATGCCTTCGAATTGCGATCGATTCGCAAAGCGTGCCGCATTACGAAGAAAATTTTGCAAGACATTCCGAGGTTGCTGACACCTAGGATCAGTGAGGCCGAACTCTCGAGAAAGATTACCGAAATTGCGTGCAGGTATGGGGCGGAGTGCATGGCGTTCGATACGATTGTCGGCTTTGGAGAGAACACGGCGAATTCGCACCATCGACCGACCCAGCGCAGGCTGAAAAAAGGCGACATGGTCCAGATCGACATGGGTGTCAAAATCAACGGCTACTGCAGCGACTATAGTCGTGTGTATTTCACCGGGCCCCTGTCTGCGAACCAAAAAAAAGTCTGGCGAGCCCTGAGGCAAGCCAAAAAGTCGGCAATAAATTTGGTCAAAGCTGGAGCCTCGATTCATGCCCTGGATAAGCAAGCTCGTCGCATTCTCAAACAATACGGCTTCGGTCCAGAGTTCAACCATGCGCTGGGACACGGTGTCGGGCTGGACATCCACGAAGGCGTGACGATTTCTCAGAAAAGAAAAGATATGCGCTTGTTACGGAGCGAAGTCATAACCATCGAACCCGGGTTGTACTTCCCCGGAGAGTGGGGGATGAGGTTGGAGGATACGGTGATAGTACGATAGAGCGCCCCTCGCTCGGGCCGGATGGCTCGGCTTTACTTATGCTATAGTCCTACTATGCCTCGTCCAAAAGTCGCTGTGCTGTATATGGGCGGCTCGATCGGGATGATCAAGAACCAGAAAACCGGTCGCATAGAGCCTCTCGAGTCGCTAGCCGAAATTCATCGGTTTTTACCCGAAATCCAGCGAGAAGTCGCGTTGGAGTTTCGCTCGATTGTCAACCTTGGCTCTTCGGAAGTTACGCCGGACCACTGGGTCGAACTCGCGCAGATGATTCGCACGATGTACGACTCTTTCGAAGGCTTTGTGGTGATTCACGGGACGAACACCATGAGCTACACAGCTGCCGCTCTGGGGTTTTCGTTGCAGAACCTCAGCAAGCCCGTCATCCTGACCGGTTCGCTCATGCCCATCAACGAGCTGGCGAGCGACGGACGCATGAACCTGATCTTCGCCATCCGCGCCGCGCAGATGGACATCGCAGAAGTGTGCGTTGTTCTGGGTCCACA
>CAYWEU010000156.1:0-3888 GCA_964457395.1 uncultured Candidatus Peribacteria bacterium | reverse complement strand
GATTTCATTTTTTCTTCAACGATACGCTCCCGAGACGTCGCATCCATCAGATGCGTATGTTTTAAAGTGCCGTCGGGACAGGCTGCCAGCTCGATTTCGAAGGTAGGCCCGCCAAATCGTGGCCTGACAAGCATGCCCCCTCTTCCATTCTTGAGTAGGTCGTAACCAGCGCTTTTAAGATGATCAATGATCGGATGAGAATGATTGCTCTTGAGGATCTCGTTCCACAGCACTGCGTGCGGATTCTTTTGTCCGAAGGCATTAAGCATTCCTTCTATGCTCTTTTGCATCGTCCATTCAGCGCATTGACCTTTTATTATTTTGGACATCACTTCAACATCATCCGGCCGACGTTTCTGATTGTTTTGAAAATTTGCAATTGAGTGATGGACTCTATTCTCAAGCATTCCCCAATCATGGACAGTCATGTGAGTGGACTCAGCCTGTCGTCGCGTCCACTCGGAGAATCCGATGAATGCACGCGCAAAGCTCGGCGGGTCGTTGAGTGCCTCCTGGCTGAGCGTACCTTCGATGGCGTACCGGCACTGTGCGGAATCAAGCGCGCACCGAAATTCTGCGAAGCCCGCGGCCCGAGACAAACGTGTACGCATTCCTTCCATCAACACTGTCGCACGTGCCTGATTCACGGCAGCGCCGCCGTTTTTCAGAATCTCGCCATTCACATCGAGTCGCATTCCTCCTGTGGTAAACAGTGCTGAATCAATGAGTTGTTGAAGTGTTTTTGGCACATTGCCTCCCTGAGAAAACTCCTTAAGGCTATCTGGTGCTGGAGATACTTTGAATAATGCAGCAGAGGTCATATTGCTAATATACAATTTATATTAAGAATTGCAAATTCGTCACAACTCATACACCTTCTCTCGTTCGGGCATAATCACCTCAGCCTTGCTAAACGCCGCGGTGCGCTCGGCGAGGGCAAACATCCCCTGCTCTTCTCCGTGCACCAGAAATACTTTCCTGAGGCCTGGAATCGACTTGATGTAGGCATCCAGATCGTTTTTGTCCGCATGACCCGAGTAGGCGTTGATGTACTCGATCTCGGCTTTCTTTTCGATGATTTCGTCGAAGATCTTGACCTCGTGGACGTCTTTGTCGATCAGTCGGCGCCCGAGCGTGTTCTCGGCCATGAATCCTACGGCCAGCACCAAGTTACGCGAGTCTTCCAGCTCGTTTTTCAAGTGATGGCGAATGCGCCCCGCCTCGCACATGCCCGAGCCGGCCATAATGACCATGGGGCCACTCGCATGGTTGAGCTCTTTGCTCTCGTCCACGCTCTCGGTGTAGTTGACCAGCGAGAACTGGAACGGGTTATGCGACTTGCTGAGGAAGCGGTCATAAATATCTTGGTCGTAGCACTCGGGATGCTTACGGAAAATTTCGGTGACTTTCGATGCCAACGGCGAATCGATGATGATCGGCACGGCTGGAATCTCTTTGGCGTCCCAGAGGATATGCAAGTCGTAGACGATCTCCTGCGTACGCTCGAGCGAAAACGCCGGTATCAGCACTTTGCCGCCACGCTTGGCGGTGCGGACAACGGCATCGCGCAGGTGCTCCCTGGCGGTCTTGATGTCGTCATGCGCGCGATCCCCGTACGTGCTCTCGCACATGAGGTACTCCACCGGCTGCATGGGCTGCGGGTCGCGGATGATGGGCAGCGTGTTGCGGCCCAAGTCTCCAGAGAATCCAAAACGGGTGGTCTTTCCCTTCTCTTCTATCTCCAGCACAAGCATCGCAGCTCCTAAAATATGCCCCGCTTCCAGAAACGTGCAGTATACACCCGGCAATACCTGGAAACGCTCGGTGTAATTGCGACCGACGAAGAACTTCATGCATTCAGCAGCATCCTGCTGCGTGTAGAGCGGGCCGGCGGCATGCAACATATTCTGGGGCAAATGCTTCCGGAAGAATTCCTCGTCTTTTTGTTGGATGTACGCGGCGTCCTGCAGCATGACTGCGGCAAGATCCTGCGTGGCATACGTGCAGAAGATCGGGCCCTGGTAGCCTTGTTTGTAGAGCAAGGGTAAGCGCCCAGCGTGGTCCATGTGCGCATGGCTGAGGATCACCGCATCGATGTCTTTGCCCGGGTTGAACGTAAAGCCGCTGTTTTTCTCCACGGCCTCTTTTCGTTTGCCCTGAAACAAGCCGCAATCGAGCAAGATGCGCTTATCCCCCACACGAATTTCGTGACACGTGCCTGTTACCTCTCGGGCCGCTCCATGGGAAATAACGTGCATTACGTGCTTGATGATAGGTGTTGAACACTCAGTATTCAAATCATAATGTCTTTTTATGCTTCCAGCCCCACGGACTGCAGCAACGCAGACTTTTCCTCTTTCTTGAGGGCTCGGGTCAAGCCCACGGGTAATCGAGCATCTTCCAACGACGTTATACGCACTCGCTTGAGTTCCTTCACGGTATACCCCACATGCTGGCACATGCGCCGGATTTGGCGGTTTTTGCCTTCGGTCAGTGTAATGCGGATCGCCGTGGACCGAATCTTGCGGATCTCCAGGGGTTTCGTGCGTGAGCCGTCGAGAATGAACCCTTCTTCCAGTTTCTTGATCGCCAATGCGTCGACGGGACGATCGAGGATGACTTCGTATTCTTTATCGTGCTGGAATTTCGGATGCGTGAGCCGGAATGCGAGCACACCGTCATTGGTCAGCAACAGCAGCCCCGAGGATTCTTTGTCGAGACGGCCGACGGGAAAGACTTTGCCCTGCAGCGCTTTGGGCAGAATATCGCGAATTGACGGGGCAGACCCCACTTCGCTCTTCGAACTACGCGGGGCAGGAGTGACCGAGGTGCTTTGCCTTCCTACCTGTGTCGGTTTCTTTGGTTTCGTCGACAATCGTTCCACATTGGTTGTCTCCACTCCCACCGGCTTGTTCATAACGTAATACAGCATCTCCTTGCGATCTTTGATCACTTTTCCCTCCACGGTGATCTTGTCGACAGCCGGGTCTGCTTTCTGGCCGAGTGTGCTGGTTTTTCCATTGACCTTCACCAAGCCAGCAAGGATGTACTCCTCAGCCTTTCGGCGCGAACAGATGCCACGTGCCGATAATATTTTTTGTAATCGTTCCTGCATGAGACCATAGTAGCGCTTCTTCCAGAGAATATGTGTAAAAAGCCCAAATTCGTGGGCTTCTTCTGGCGTTCTTTCAGCACTCTGTCTTGGCACCGACCTACTCTTGCGAGCCGTAGCAGCTCACTACCATCGGCGTGTCCGAGCTTAACTGCCGTGTTCGGAATGGGAACGGGTGTTTCCCCGGAGCTATAGGCACCAAGACGGAATGCTGAGAGAAAGAACGAATGATAAATGTCCACGTAATGCCTGCCTCCGAAGGCGTTGCCTTTGGATCGCACGACACATGAACAGCACAGAAGTATTCCCTTCGACGTTCCGCGTAAACGCGGATTGGCGAAGAGTGATTTGCTCTACAGCAGAATCAAAAAATACATGTCCAATCGCCCGTTAGTATCACTACGCTGAATGCATTGCTGCACGTACACGCGTGACCTATCTACCTTGTAATCTTCAAGGGGGCTTATGGGGAAAATTAATCTTGAGATGAGCTTCCCACTTAGATGCTTTCAGCGGTTATCTCAACCGAACATAGCTACCCTGCAATGCGGCTGACGCCACAACAGGCACACCAGAGGTTCGTTCACTCCGGTCCTCTCGTACTAGGAGCAAGTTCTCGCAATTTTCCATTTGATCACGGAGGATAGAGGCCAAACTGTCTCACGACGTTCTGAACCCAGCTCGCGTACCGCTTTAATTGGCGAACAGCCAAACCCTTGGGACCTTCTCCAGCCCCAGGATGCGATGAGCCGACATCGTACATAATTCCACAATTT
>CAYWEU010000155.1:0-15868 GCA_964457395.1 uncultured Candidatus Peribacteria bacterium | reverse complement strand
TATGCAAAAATCCCCCCCGGACGCTTGCTCGTCGCCGGAGGGGTGCGACAGTGTATCCTGATGATGTTCTTACTGACAGAGTATTTCCGTCGTCGCAGTCGACTCGTTGTTGCCGGCGTTCGTGTCAGTCGGGGTCGTGGTTACGGTCGCCGTGTTCCGCACCAGGAAGCCAGGATAACAGCCGCCGTTCACTTGCGTCACGGTGAAGTACAGGTACATCGTCTTCGAAGTGCCAGGGGCGATGGTGGTGTCAGCCATAGTGCAAGTCAGGATGAAGTGCGACCAGCTGCACACAGCGCCGTTGGCAGACTGATAGATCAAGTCGCCTGGAATCACGTCACGAACGACGACGTTCGTTGCCGCCACAGTGCTGTTATTGGTCACAGTAACTGTGTAGGTGATCGGCTGGCCGCGGACAGCGGTTGCCGGTCCGGCTTTGTTGATCGAGACATCGAACGTTGTGGCGCCGCCGCATAACACAGTGAGTGTCATCTGACTTTGGTTGTCCGAGATCACGGGGTCCCGCGTGTCGGCGCTGACGAACCCGGTGTTGTAGATGAGCGCGTTGATCAAACAAGGCAAGATCGTCGGGACCTTTGCAATGATGTACACCGTGCGCAGCTCGCCTGGAGCCATGTTGCCTAGGGAGCACGTGACCGTCACGCCGTTAACGCTGCAGTTGCCGTTGGTGACGTTAGCAGAGATGTAGCTCAAACCGCCTTGCAAGTCATCGGTGACTTTGACGTTCGTCGCCGTGGTCGTCGTGCTCGTGTTGCGGACTTGCAGGGTAAAGGTCACGTTCTGGTCGCGGACGACGGGGTTGGGGCTCGCGGTTTTCGTGATCGTCAGGTTGGCTTCGCCGCTGCTCGACTGATCAGTCTCGTCGTTATCGCTTGGGTTGAAGCTGGCAGGGTTATTGACGTTGCCGTCGGTGTGGCAGCCTGGGTCGACAGTGTCGGTCTTGCCGTCGTTGTCGTTGTCGCGACGGTCCACACACTGTGCGACGTAGAAGTTGTTCTCGCTTCCGCCAGGGTTGTACGAGCCCGGGTTGTACGGGTTGCCGTCCGTGTGGCAATCTGGGTCCTGCGAATCTGTCTGTCCGTCGTGATCGTTGTCCTGGCCGTCGTTACACAGCGGAGCGGCGGAGCTGGAACTCGAACTGCTGGAAGAGCCGCCGAACTGGAAGATTCTCGGAGGAGGGATGACGGGGTTGTAACTTCCATCGGTGTGACAGTCGGGGTCCGTTGCATCGGTCAGTCCGTCATTGTCATCGTCCAAGCCGTTGGCGCAGTTAAAGCCGATGCCACTCAGTAGCGATGTCTCGCTGCGGTTTGCAGAGAAGCTTGCGCTGTTGCTGGCGTTGCCATCGGTGTGGCAGTCGGAGTCCGCGCTATCAATTCTTCCATCGCTGTCGTCATCTCTGCCATTGCTGCAGCCAAACGTGCTGCTGTTGTTTGGCGTTACTTCGTTACGGTTTGTCGCGTACGTCGCGCTGTTTCCTGCGTTCGCCGTGCTCTGGCCAGAGGCATTGATGTCGATCCCATGAGCGTAGATCAGGTGCGGTTGACCGTCTCGTAGGCTGTCCGGCATGCGGAACGAGAACCCGTGTGCAGGGTTACCTCCGCAGAAATTCGCGACTGCTGTCTCGCGTGGCACGGCTGCCCATCCGCCCTGGGTCAAAAAGCCTCCGTTATATGCATTGTTATTCATGTAGAGATGCACTGCTACCGGCAAACCAAAGTTATCCGCATCACAGCCCCAACCTATCGCATTGCCGAAGGCATCGAAGCCGTCGAACGAACCGACGATTGCACGGCCCGTGGACGGAGACGAGGAGGACGAAGAAGATGACGATGAGGCAACGCTCGAGCTAGAACTGGAACTTACTGGAGGAAACGTGAACTGGAAGACTCGAGGAGACCCCGGAAGGTACGGGTTATCGAGTGTGGGGTTCCAGCTTCCGGATGCATCGACGTTGATGGCATGAGCGTAGATCCAGTGCGGTTGTCCGTCGCGCAGCCAGTCCGGAATGCGGAAGCTAAAGCCGTGGAACCCGTCGCCGCAAAGTTGGGTGACGGCATTCTCGCGCGGGAGATTCGCGACGACGCCCCCAAGGAGCGTGCCGCCATGGTAGGCATCTTTCCCTTCGTAGAAGTGCACGTTGCGAGCGCCATTACTGTCCTGGTCACACGTCCATCCAACAGCATATCCGTCAGCGCTGATGAAGTCGAAAGCGCCGATGGGAGTGTGCTGCGTTTGCTCGTCTCTTTCGTTGTTGTCGCTGGGAGAAGAACACCCCGGGTCGTTCATATCAGTTCTGCCGTCCCCGTCGTTATCGACGCCGTCGCTGCATTGTGCAACTGGAGCTGGAGGAGGAAGAGAGGGAGGTGGCGGGGCAACAGGAGCAGGAGCCGGTCCCGGCACGACGACCGTGAGGGGAGACTGCTCAAGTTTTGGGTTAGGACCACCGTTCCACGCATGACCAGCGTTCGGACTGATGTTGATGCCATAGGCGTACAACGTCCATGTTCCAGGAGTCAGGTTGAGAGGAATCTCGTACGCATGCGCCGGGGAAGTCCCGCCACACACACGGTTGAGAGACAAATCCGGGCGAGAAATATTCGCATTGCCGCCCGCTAACAATGTGCCGCCTGCGCCGAGAGCGCCGTTGTACACGTGTACGTCGATAGGTTCATTGGGATTGCTATAGTCACACGCCCAGCCCGTTGCGACGTATTTGCCGATCGAGGGTCGGTACGTGACACTTTCCAGGTATCCTCTTGGGAACGTATTCATGTATCCATGACAGTATCCCCAGTTGTCGTGGTACTGATCGTCGGCATAGCTGCCGTAGAGAGCTACCGCGCCGCTAGGCACACGCACGCCCTCTCGCATGTTCATGAGCGGGAAGCCGTTCATACCCAGAATGCCACCTCCTTCTATAGGAACGACACGTCCGGCTGCGTCGACGAATTGTCCGACGGCGAACTTCTGGATGCCGGCATCTTCTGTTCTTCCTCCCGCGCCTGTATCACACGTGGACCACCACGGTCCGTAATCAATATTATCCCACACGGACCCGTAGACCGACTGCCCCGCAACAAGCCCCGTGACAAGAAGAGTAGCCGGAATGCTCCCCGGAGGATTGGTGTTCTCGGGCGTCGTGTATCCCCAGTACTTCAAGTTTTCGCAGTAGACTCCACCTCCGCAGTCACGCAGTGGACGCGAGTTGCCTCCAATGAGAAATTCTTCCGTTCTGCGTTCCAGGTCGCTCGAGGTCGGTGCGGCGTAGGCCGTCACAGGCATCTGAGAAATCATGAATGCAGCAGTTGCAACTGCGCTCACCAGAGAAAGTGTCTTACGCATACAATAAAGGAGGAAAGAGAGAGATAAATTTTTACAAAAGGGCTTAGTATAACCACTTATATCACTCCGTGTCAACCTGATACTCAGTATAGCTGACGCAGAGCGAGGGGCGGTCTTACACGATAGTTTCGCTCTCCTGTATCCTCTCTACTATGCGCGAACTCGTGAAACTCGTCGTCTTCGTTCCAGAAAGCCATGCCGATGCCGTGCGCAAGAGCATGGGAGACGCCGGCGCGGGACACATCGGCAACTACTCGCATTGCAGTTTTTCGTGCAAAGGCACGGGCCGATTTCTGCCTCTCAATGGAGCTGATCCTGCCATCGGCGAGGTCGGCACGCTGGAACAGGTTCTCGAAGAACGCATCGAAGTCACGTGTGAGCGGAGCCAGATCGAGGCGATCATCAAAGCGATCAAAGCCGTGCATCCATATGAGGAAGTTGTGATTGATGTCTATCCGATGATAAGGATGTAGAAAGAATTTTTAATTTGAAATTTACAATGTTTAATGAATGAATCAATGACAAAATGATCAATGATTTGTTTTGAACATTGATACATTAAAAATTCATTTCAAATGTATAATTTCAAATTAAAAATTTATCTTTGTTTGCATATGCATATGAGTTGCAATAGTATGCATTTCGTATGACGAGCATCTCGGTACCCGACATCATCGCGCATCTCAAAAAAGCCGGACATAGAATTACGGTTGCAAGAAAGGAGATTCTGACATTGCTTCTTAGCAGCGATATGCCGCTGTCAGCATTGGAAGTGTATGCCAAACTGCAGCGCAAACATCTGACGACGACCAAGGGGACGGTGTACAGAGAATTGGCTTTCTTGAGCGAACAGGGGATTCTCGATGAGGTGCAGTTTACCGACGGCATTCTGCGGTACGAGTACGGCGCGGATGGCCATCGCCATCATCTTATTTGCACCGGCTGCAAGCGCATTCAGAACGTCGAAATGGCGCACGACATGGACGCCGTCGAACGCAGAATAAAGAAGCAAAAACGCTTTACCGTGACGAGTCACTCACTTGAGTTTTACGGACGGTGCGCGACATGCAAATGATTTGCACATGAACATGAGTTTCATTCATTTATTTCTCTCATGAAGCCATTTTTTTGCCTCTCTCTTGGCTGCGCTGCAGTCATGAGTGCCTGCGCAGGCACAAACATCGCGCCGACAAGTGGCACGCTCTTGGTAGCCGCGACGTTCTACCCGCTCGCGCATGTGGCCGAGCAGATCGGCAAAGAGCACGTCGCTGTCGTGCAGTTAACGCCTGCAGGGGTCGAACCGCATGACTACGAACCGACGCCGCAAGACGTCGCAAACATGCACAATGCCAAAATATTCGTGCGCAACGGTGCCGGAGTCGACGGGTGGGCGGACAAAGCAGCCGCGCAACTGACGCCCGGTGGCACAGTGACAGTGACTGCTACGGACGGCATGGACTTGCTGGCATCCGACAACGATACGCACAAGGACCCACACGTGTGGCTAGACCCCGTGCTGATGCAAGATGTGGCCGCACGTGTGCGCGATGCATTCATCGCAGCCGACCCTGTGCATGCACAGGCGTACCGCGACAACGCCGACGCGTACATGACTGTGTTGGCAGGTCTGGATGCACACTACAAAGAAGGTTTGGCCTCGTGTCAGAGGCATGACCTTGTCGTCTCGCACAACGCGTTTGCGTATCTCGCCAAGCGGTACAGTCTGACACTGATAGCGATCTCGGGCATGTCGCCAGAAGACGAGCCGTCCGCGAAACATTTGGCCGAAGTCGCGGACCTTGCCAAGGCACGAGGTGTAACGACCATCTTCTTCGAAACATTGGCCAGCCCCAAGCTCGCGCAGACCATCGCCAACGACATCGGTGCAACGGCCGATGTCCTCAACCCCATCGAAGGCGTCAGCGACCTGGAGCGGAGTCAGGGTGCGACGTACGTGACCCTTATGGAACACAATCTGGAGAATCTACGTTCCGCTCTCGCATGCCAGTAGACAGCATCGCCATCGAGGCAGAAAATCTATCGTTTCGCTACGGGTCGCAGCTCGTGCTGCAATCGATCAACGCGCGTATTCCTGTTGGGGCGTACGTGGGTATCGTGGGGCCAAATGGCGGTGGAAAAACGACGTTCGTAAGGCTTGTTCTTGGCTTGCTGCAGCCGACTGCTGGCACCCTGCGCGTATTCGGCTCGCCGCCGCAGATCGCGCGCAAGTCCGGCACCATCGGCTACGTTCCGCAGCGAGTGTCGCAAGACACGTTCGCGTTTCCGGCCACAGTGGAAGAAGTCGTGCGCAGCGGCACCACGGATAGCGCCGCGGCTGATGACGCGCTCCGTGCAACGGGCATACAGGCTCACCGGACTCGCCTGATCCACGAGCTGTCCGGAGGCGAACGTCAGCGGGCGTTTATCGCCAGGGCGCTCGCGGCGCAGCCGCGCATGCTCGTACTCGACGAGCCTGCGACCGGCGTCGACCCCGACGCCAGGCAACAGTTTTATGCACTGCTTAAAACGCTCAACACAGAGCGTGGACTCACCATCGTGCTCGTGTCGCACGACATGGACGTCATCGCGCGCGAGACCACGCACATCGCGTGCCTCAACCAGACGCTGCTCTGTTGCTGCTCGTCGCACGAGTTTTTCAGCAACGAGACGTTGCAACGCTTGTACGGCGAACAAGTATCCTGCCTCCGTCATACTCACTAACCCCATGCTTGAGATATTCCAGTACGACTTCATGGTCCGGGCGATGATCGCAGGCGTCATCATCGCAGCCATCGCGCCGATGCTGGGCATTTTTCTGGTGACGCGGCGCTACGCGTACATGGCGGACGTGCTCGCGCACGCCTCGCTTGCCGGTGTGGCCGTGTCGCACGCACTGTCGCTGCCGCCAATCGGTACGGCGTTGATTGCATCCATGCTCAGCGCACTCCTCGTCGAGCGACTGCGTTTCTCCAAAGTTGCTTCAGGCGAGTCCGCGTTGGCGCTCATGCTGGCGGGCAGCATGGCGCTGGCTGCCGTCTTCATCAGTATCGGAGGCAGCAGTGTGAGCCTGAGCAGTCTGCTGTTTGGCAGCGTGACGACGGTCAGCATGCAAGATGTGCAGTTGCTCTGCGTGCTGGCGAGTGTGGTGATCGCCGTAGTCCTGCTACTGTATCGCAAGCTCTTCGCGGCGTCGCTGGACGAAGAGCTGGCGCTGTCGAGCGGCTTGCCGGTTCGCTCGATCAACATGATCCTTGTCGCGTTGTCGGCAATGACCGTGTCGCTGTCGATGCGTATCGTCGGTGTGTTACTCATCGGCGCACTCATGGTCGTCCCGGTACTGGCGGCCATGCAGTGGCGCTGCGGTTTTGCAAAAACCATGGGCATTGCCATCGGCATCTCCGTCGGCTCGGTGCTCTGCGGCCTGCTGGTCTCGTACTACGCCGGCATCGCGAGCGGGGGCAGCATCGTGCTCATTGCCATCGCACTGTTCTTCTGCAGCCGCTGGTTGCGGTCGCTGCACTGATATTGAAAAACATAGATTGACAAAATATAGATTTTAATTTATAATAGAGACAATATCCATACCCAATTCCTTCTATGAAGAACAAACAATTCGAGCATGTGCTCGTCGCGGTCATGCTTGCCACGGCCGCCTCTGGCGTCATTACGACTATCAGCATGTCGTTTGCGCAGGAGGGTGAGAAGAAAGTACTTCTGCCTCCCTATTCGGAGATGCACACCATGCCGATGACGGCTCCTGGTACAAGTCTCATGGAGAAGATGATCAATAGTCTTACTCCTGGCATGAAGCGTGTACCGATGCCTCCTCACGATGGTACGATGAACAGTCCGATGGAGAACTCCACGAACAGCGAAGTCGGCAGGCAGCAGGGCACTGACTCGTCCGCGATGCAGGCCAAGCAGCAGGAAGAAATGCAGGCCAGGCAAGAGGCTATGCAGGCCAAACAAGAAGCGATGCAAGCGAAGCAGCAAGAGATGCAAGTTCAGCAACAGGAGAAACAGTTGAAGCAGCACATCAAGCAGGCGGAGAAGATGCTCAAGAAAGTGCAACGTGACGAAGACCGTGCCGCAACGCGATTTGCTGCATGGCAGAAAAAGGCAGACGCCAGGTTGGCTGCTGCCAAGAACGACGATGTTCGTACATACATCCAGGACACGATCGATAAGCGGACCGCAATGCGAGATGCGCAAGCAGCGGATGCCGAAGACAGGATCGCAGAGATACAAGACGCTCTCGACGATGCCAAGGCAGACTTGACTGATGTTCAGTCAGAAGCAGCTGTGACAGCCGAGTAAGTCAGAGGACACTACGCACGATCAAGAAACGGCCTCGCCCCGAAGCAAAAGGGTGCGGGGCTTTTTCGTACAGCAGTCCCGTCTTCAGTTGTTCTACATCTGTCTTTCATGCATCGCAGCCCTACGCTACGCTGCAAACATGATTTCGGCCATCATCCCTGCGTATAACGAAGAAGACAGAATCGAGGCTGTCATTCGCGCGGTCGAGATGTTTGCCGCTGCCTCCGAAATTCTCGTGGTGAGCGACGGGTCGACAGACAAGACGGCTGACAGAGCGCGCCGAACATCCGCACGTGTCATCGAACTGCCCGTTAACCAAGGCAAAGCCCATGCGATGGACATTGCCATGTCACAGGCATCGGGCGACTTGCTCCTGTTCCTCGACGCCGACCTCACCGGACTGACCGCAGAACTGTTGCAGCGCCTTGCCGAGCCGGTGCTCACCGGCGGCAACGACATGGCGATTTTCGCGCGCGACCACTGGCTGGACGATGTGCAGTATTGCTTTCCTGCCATCGCCATCGGCGGCGAGCGCATCGTGCGGCGAGCATTGTGGAATCTCGTCCCTGCCCAGGAGCGGAAAGGGTTTCAAATCGAGCTTGCGCTCAATCACTACGCGCGTTACAACGGCATGCGCTACGAGGTGGTCCGAGCACCTGGTCTGCGCCATGTGGAGAAAGTCTTCAAGTATGGCTGGCGCGTGGGTCTACCGTCGGATCTGCGCATGAACGTTGTCTGTATCATGGCGTTTCTCAGGTATTGTATGAGGGAGTGGCGGGAGCCCAAAACTCGTGTCAGTGCGTCAAATACGGGCGGGTTTGCACAGCTCTTCGGCGAATGGAAAAAGCGTTATAACCGAAGAAAATCTTGTATCGGTGTCTGATGGCTCTACGGTGTCCTGCGTCAGGCCAATACTGTCTCTCGTATCTGTACTCCTTCCAGTGCCAGCAGCGCGCGCTTTCGGAATAGTCCGCAGCTGAACCCGCCGATGCCGCCGTCGGAACCAAGCACGCGGTGACAGGGGATGATAATGATGATGGGGTTCTTGCCGCACGCGCTCCCCACCGCTCGGAATGCCTTTGGAGAGTCAATTCTCTGTGCCAACTGTGCGTACGACACGGTCGTGCCGTGGGGGATCGAGCACAGTGCCCGCCACATTCTGCGTTCGAACTCGGTGCCTTTCGGAGAGATGGGCAGCTCGAATGCCGTGCGGTTACCCGCAAAATATTCATCCAGTTGCCGGATGCACTCTGCTATTAACGGGTGATCCTGATCCTGTGACGGTGTCGGAGCATCGGCAAACACCACCTCGGTGATGGCGTCATCCGTCGCAGCAATGCGCAGCAGACCCATCGGGGATTGCCAGTGTGCGGTGTACACGTTTGTCATAGACTGCAGAGAAAAGAGAGCAGAAGTATCACACGCTACTTCGTGTCCGGCAACAATTTTCCTGCGCATTACGCGGAGACCAGACACGGTTGCTCATGCGCCTGGCAGAGTCCTGCGTGCGTTCTCTCGCAACTCGCGCAGCACAGAAACAGCGTATGGCAGGGGATGTCCGTACAATCGATGTACCGGTCGCACGGAGTCGTACAGAACGCGCACTCGGCAAGGATCTTCGGCGGCTTCTGTCCGCAAAATCGCACGGCCATGCGCTTGTCAAAGACAAAACACGTGCCCTCGAAGTAGCCGTCGGGGAATTTCTCGGCATAGGTCACGATGCCGCCCTCCAACTGATGCACGTCGTGAAAACCCTGCTCCACCAAGTACGCGCTGGCTTTTTCGCAACGGATGCCGCCGGTGCAGTACGTGACGATTTTTCGTTTACGGTAGGGTTCCAAGTACTTGAGCATGTCCGGCAAATCTCGAAAATTCTGCATGGGCAGCGTCACTGCGTCTTTGAATTTTCCGATCTTCGCTTCGTAGTCGTTGCGCATGTCCACCAGCACCATGTCTTGGCCCTGCTCGAGCTGTTGATGCAGTTGCTCAGGAGAGACACGCTTTCCTGTGTGCTTCAAATTCACCGGTGTGCGCAGGGTCACCACTTCTGGCCGGAGTCGCACGATGAGTTTTTCGAAGACGTGCTCACCAGCGTGAGATTTCTTGAATGCGATATCGTGGAAAATCGGATGCGCGGACATCGCTTCTTCGTATTCCCGAATGCCCTCCTGTGTGCCGCAGCACGTGCCGTTGATCCCTTCCTCGCCGATGAAGATGCGGCCCTTGATCCCCAGCTTCTCGCACAGCGTTTTTTGCGCTTGCACTTCGGTCGCCGGGTCTGCGACGAAGACGTATTTGTAGTAGAGGAGGACAGTCATAGAGAAGTACGAGGCTTGCACCTATGGTAGGGGAAAGGAGTAGCAAGACAAATTAAAAATTTCAAATTGCGCATGATGTAGTGCTGCTAGCTTAGAATTTTGAACTTTCATCGCTGGTCATCCTCCCATCTCCCGACAGCGGGATGCTCGTGCCCAGGTACGTTGGCTGCGAGTGAAAGAGCACATCGGCGAAGGCCTTTACCCGCGCAAGGATCTCGCGCAGGTCGTTGTGCAGCGTCGTCCGTTCGGCGTACTGCCGCCGAGTTGCATCCAGCGCAACTGCGTCGAGCCCCAGTGCTCGCGCGATGAACACCGCGCGATATAGGTGAAATCGCTGTGTGACGATGATCACACTTTCGGCATGAAAAACATCCCGCGCGCGGTACATGCTGTCGTAGGTATCGAAACCGGCATGGTCCATAAAAATGTCCTGTGGAGGGATTCCCGCTGCCAGCAGGTAGCGCCGCATCACGTTCACTTCGTCGTAGTTCGGCTGGCCGTGATCTCCGGAGACGAGAATTTTTTTCACTTTGCCTCCTCTATAGAGCGCGATGCCTGTTTCCAGCCTGTCGGCCAAGACGGCAGAGACGGCATTCTTGCCCAAGATTTGCGCACCCAAGATCAGTGCCGCTTGTTTTTTCGGAACCTTGAGCTGATCATCGTAGATGAACCTGCTCGAGCTGCCGATGATCAGCATGTTGATCGTCAGCACTATCGAGAACATCAGCAACGTGACGAGCAGCAGCACGCTTGGCGTCAGCAAAGAGAGGAGACGGAGTAGGGCCGAGCGGAGACGCTGGAAGAAGGTCATGATTGAGAGTAAGGATACATCAAGAATTGAGGATGCGTTTGCCTTCTTTTCACCGTACAATAGCCTTGCTCCCCGTTTGAGAAGGTGTATGATCGTCCACCTATGAAGCATCTACAAACCACGGACGGCTCTTCTTTTCTTCTTTACATGGCTGCGGGTGGCGACATGCGTATTGATGTGCTCTTGCAAGATAAAACGGTGTGGCTCACACAAAAACAGATGGCGGATTTGTTTCGGATTGATCGAACGGGTATTACCAAACACATAAGCAATATCTACGAAAGTGCCGAGCTGGAGCCATTCACAACGTGTGCAAAAATTGCACAGGTTGCCGAAGATGGCAAGAGACGCGAAATGGATTTCTACAATCTTGACGTCATTATATCCGTCGGCTATCGCGTTAATTCACAGCAAGCAACGCAGTTCCGAAAGTGGGCAACAAAAATTCTGAGCGAATACATTATCAAAGGATTCGTGCTCGATGATGATAGGCTTAAACAAGGCGGTGTACGGACGCGCTATTTTGAAGAACTGCTCCAACGTATTCGTGACATCCGCAGCAGTGAGCGAAATTTTTACCAAAAGGTGACGGATATTTATGCGACTAGCATCGATTATAAGAAAGATGCAGAGTTCACCAAGCAGTTTTTTGCAACTGTTCAAAACAAAATGCATTACGCTGTGCACGGCCATACTGCTGCCGAGCTCATATCCAAGCGTGCCGATGCCAAAAAGCCGCTCATGGGACTGATAAACATGAAGGGAGAGTATATCACTGCGGCAGATACCCATATTGCTAAAAACTATCTCAACGAGCCGGAGATTAAACAACTCAACCTGATTGTTTCGCTCTATCTAGATTTCGCCGAATTACAAGCCACAAACGACCGTGCTATGCACATGGAAGACTGGACCAAAAAATTGGATGATTTTTTGAAACTGAGCGAGAAAAAATTGCTCAATAACCTCGGTACGGTCAGTGCTAAAGAGGCTGAGACAAAAGCAAATATGGAGTACGAGATGTACCGAAAAGGTCAGGAAAAGAATACTCTTTCCGATTTTGATCGAGAGGTGAAGAAGCTTCAGAAGGAATCAAATAATAGCAAATAAGAATTGATCGCCTATCGTCTATGTTCCGCCACCCACGCATACACCAGGTCTCCGATAGCTCGCACGCCTGGCACGTACAACAGTGGAGCAATGAGCCAGAGGGGGGGTAGGTGCCAAGAGAGCGCTCGGAATGCACTGAAACCTTTGAAGAATTCTCCTGTCTGCATCTTCACGTGCATCGCTTGTTCGAGCATCTTCAGCGATATCCGTGGAGCGATCTTCTCGCGATTGGCTTGATCGTAGATATTCACAAATTCCAGCCTATGCAGCATGTCGAGCATCGACAGCATCAGCACACTCTTGCGGCAGAACCCGCATCGTCCGTCGTAGAGCACGAGAATTTTTTGGTTGCGGAATGTGTGATTGAACGCGCCGCGGATCGCGCGGAAATCATTGTCGATGAGCAGGCCTGCGTACGCGGTGAGTACCGCAAACGAGAACATACCCACGTCCATCATCACCGCGATGCCGATGTGCACCAGGGCTCCGGCGAGTAGCAGCGCGCGTTTGAGCGAGCCTGTACGCATGTTCTTGCAACAGGGAACGCCCAGCCAGGCCAACAGAGGAACAAGAATGAGCAATATCCAGCCCAGTTGCGACAGCAGCACGAACCACGACTCGACGGGGCTCAGGATCGTCAGCCAATCGGCAAGCATCGGCGACAGACGCGAGAAGTGTGGGTGGTGCAGCGCAATGGCGATAGCCGACCCGCCGGTCCACGTCTGTCCGCCGAATTTATGGAGCGTGGAAGCCAGGTACAGCAGCGTCATTTGCCAGAGCAGCAACTGGTAGGGCCAGATGGGCATCGTGCGCTCTACCGGAGCCTGATCTTTGCCCGTCGCGCTAGCCATGGCGAAGCGGCGCCGAAGGTTATCCATCGACATCGCTTTGTGACACGGCGAGATCAACAGCAAAAATCCCAGCAGTCGCAGCAGTGTGTCGCCGCCATCGAGCGTGATGAGCCCGTACTCGTTGAACGAGAAGAGCAGGAGAACCGATACCAGCAGCGCTACTCGCGTCCATAGACCAACTGTCACCAAGACTAGTGCGGCAAGGAGCAGGAGATAGATCGGGAACACTGCACTCGGCGGCACGAAGTCCAGCAGAGAAAATCTGAATTCTGGGCGCATCAACGAACTGACCATGTCTTGTGGCAATATTCCATTGTCTCCATAGAATCGCCCAACATTTCGCCATTGCATAAGGAACAAGCACAGCGTCGTCACGCCGAACCCGATGCGCATCAGCCCAAAGCCTGCGGCCGAGATTGGTTGGAACCAAAAGCGGGATTCTTCCCGCGGTTTTATAGGGGCCGGTATCGTGGAACGGTGGTTGATCATTGATCAGAAGGACATCGGGCAGAGCCCAAACTTTTTTCGGTAAATTCTGGCTGCCAATTAGCCAGATCTCCTAGTTGTCTGTTGTCTTTCGGGAGCATCGCCGACCGCGCGACCAGCTGCACGGTTTTCCCCGCAGCCTGCGGCATGCGATCGCACAGCGATGTGATGTATGTGGGGACAAGCGAGTGCCATTTGTCTTCTAACCGCCCAAGAATTTTTAGTTCTTTTGCACTCTCGTACCACGCCAAGTGTGCACGGTCCATTTGTAGAAGTGTCGTTGGCTGCCCGGACTCTTCTATCGTTTCCAGCCGATAGAACGATACCAGACGCAGCGGGTCGGGCGAGAAAATATCCCACTGTTGCCATTGGCTGGTCAGCAGCATGTATGGCCGAACAAGATTTTTTGGCGTTTCGGTCCAAGTGTTCGAGGGAAGCAAGAATACGGCGATAGCGAAACCATGGAACAAACAAAATACAATGACCGTAGCTGCGACACCCCTGCCGGCCGTAGCCTTGGCGAAGGCTGGGCGTCGCAGACGGCGGCGATAGCCGCCGAGAAACAGACGAAAATTCTGAGGCTTGTGCGATATCATAGTCAGACTTTCTTTGGCTGAAGAAGCACGATCTCCCTTCCAACGAACTGATCAGGCCTTCGGTAGAGGAGAGACAGCCGGTCATCCATGGACGGTTGCGCGTGCGGCGGCAGGACCATCCGGTACCCGGCATGTGTCGCCGCAGCGAGGATTTTTTCCAGCGACATCGGTCGTTTCTGCGAGTACCACACCGGCCAGATCATCACGATAGGGCAGCCGGGCAGACTCGTCGCGCAGTTGTGCAAAAACTCGGCTCCCAATACTTCGGCATTCTTGATGAGCCGTTCCACGTCTTTGATCGTCGGCCTGCTGCGCAGGTTGGGGCCCAGCGTTCCCTCTGTCACGATGACGTGCGGTTTCTCTTTGAGTTCGAACGGCTTGGTGGCGTCGTGTTTCCACACCTCGCTCTCGACATCTTTTTTAAGGATTTTGTAGATCTTGCGCGCCCATTCGATATTCTTGGCGCAGCCGTTGACGGCTTTCAGCGCGTTGTCGGAGGCTAAAACATTCCAGCCGCGGAGCATGGCTTCCAGCGGTATGACGCCGGTTCCGCAAAAAGGGTCGAGGATGGTGGGCTGCTTCGGCATTTTCCCGGCGCTGTGTACCATGTATGCACCGAAGTTGAGCAGAATTTGCGCGAGCTTGGGGGGCAGCAGGCCTACTGTGGTGTCGCGCACAGGCTTTTCCATATCGCGCAGTGTGTACGCTTTCACATCTTGTGCGGCGATGGTGCGGCCCATCCAGAGTCCGTGATCTGCATGATGCAAGAGGACCAACTCGCAGCCTTTTTTTGGATTCATCAGACCCTCGTCGT
The DNA here is from genome assembly GCA_964457395.1 of uncultured Candidatus Peribacteria bacterium. GTDB lineage: Bacteria > Patescibacteriota > Gracilibacteria > Peribacterales > Peribacteraceae > CAVZXD01. The sequence continues at coordinate 1,199 of CAYWEU010000155.1, read as the reverse complement.
GCAACTGGATCGCTTTCACTGCCTCGTGCTCGCTGCCGACATACCGGCTCGACACGCCTCTGTGCTTGAGTGCCTTCTTGCATTCGCGATACAGGTCTTTGATCTTTGGTTTGGGTATCCCTACATAGCGCAAGCCGAATACCGCTTTGCCCTTTGCTGTTGCCAGCTCTGTGGCTAGCAGTACAGGGACATCGGACAGACCGACGTCGCCACTCGTGATTTTTTTGGCGATCATCAGTGTGCCACCCAGCCTATCGAGCAGCTGCTGGTCGATCTCCGCTGCAGTGGAGAAGGTGAAGTACTGGTTGTCGTAGGTGAATCCTGGCTGGATATCCGGAAAAACGGCTGCCAGCTCGGCCTTACTCAACAGAGGCTGATGACCGATAAGCGCAGCGTAAGAGTGCATGGTCGACAGCATAGATGAAGGAATCCAAGGAAGTCCAAGTTTTTGACACGCTCTACGCCGCGTGTTTTAATCAGCGCATGGAGCATTTGCATGGAAACATGGATGCAAGAGAGTTCGATGAGGCTGAAGAAAAAAGAATGATTTCGCGCATCATTCGGTACTGTGCGAAATGCTGGAGCAATGACGGGATGCCACCCGCTGATTGGTCAGACGCGACACAGGCAGTTTTTCAAGCTCTCCTCACACGCTTGCCGGATCGACAGACTTGGCAGAATATCTTGCAGTTGGAGACTCCGGAACGACGAGAGCTTGTTCGGGTCATCGATATGGTGAAAAAGAGGGACAGACGTAGCAGAAAGTTTGTACCTATAACAGACATGGCCATACATACAAACAACGTGCACATGTTGTCTACAAAACCAATATGGAGTGATGTAGAGGAGATACAATCGAAAGCAAAATTATCGGAGGATCAGAAAAGAATTCTTGATTTAACGCGTAAAGGGTGGGAAATATTCGAAATAGCCGCGCTATTACGAAAACCGACGCACAGAATCTCTCATATAAAATATAAAGCCATCCAAAGGTTACGAGAGCGCCTTGATTTTGTCTCCTGACAAAAAAGCCCCTCGCGGAGCTTTTTGTGTTTGTTTTCGTGGCGTTGTCGGCATTGCGCGTTTGGCTTTGCCGATCCCAGGAAAACTGATCAGGGAGAGGCTTCCCTGCGGTGAACGGAGTTGAATCCGCTCGTCTACCTGCGCTGCTTTGGTCTCTTGTTTCTCCTCGTGACCGG
>CAYWEU010000154.1:0-1504 GCA_964457395.1 uncultured Candidatus Peribacteria bacterium | reverse complement strand
TGTGCAGCAGAATCAAGTCGTTGCCCTGCTGCACGCCCAGCGACACATCCGCTGTGGTGCCCAAGTAGTCGGCGCTCAGCAAGTTCTGCAAGAGCGGCGTCGCGTTGAATACGGCTATCAGTCGACTCTTCGTGTTGCTCTTGTCATCAAACCGAGGTGCGGAAATCATGTAGGATTTCCAACCTTCGTTCGACATAATCGGCACGAACACGGTGTGTTCACTGCGTATCGCTTTTGCTTGAGTGAGGACGTTCTCGGGAGGAAGAATGCCTGCCAGGGGCACGATCTCGTTCTCTCGGATTTCGAACAAACTCTCGAAGCCCAGCAGCCTGTCGGCAACCGACAGTGCGCGTGTGTCTTTGGCCAATATCGAAATCTGTTCTCTCTGGCGTGATACGATGCCTTCTAGCAGATCTTCTTTGCCGTGCACGATGGATTGCAACTGCGCGAATGTCCGGCTGTCGACTTCGCCTTTCGCCAGAAAGAACGCGATGATCGCAGTCACGATGACCGCGAAAGTCAGCAACATCGATGTTTCCAAGAACAACGTTTTACTCAGCGACATGAAGTCGCGGCGCGCGCGCGGTAAGGGAAATTTGTGTTTCATGAGAATCCTTCTATTTTAGCACAAAATCCCCGTTTTTACCATATCAACAAGCCAAAAAGCTGCTCGACTGCGTGCAGGCGTCGTTGGAGCAATAATACCAACGATATTGGTGCGATGTGCAGACAGGAGCCGGGCAAGAACCGCACCCTCCGGCTTCCAGTCGGTCATCCGGAGCGATAGTCGCCACGGTTTCGAAGTGTCGGCGGTACTTGGGCTTGCTGGGGGTAGGAATGACCGTGGAGAGGTTGAACGAAATGACAATATTGCCCGTATCGACATGCCGGAACCGGAGATTTTCCACTGTCAAAAACCCGGGAAGCAAATTCGAATCCATTATTTTCTCGATCATCAGCACGTTCGACCCACTCGTGGTAAAGATGGTCGGAAACTCGGCATTGATTCCCGATTGCAACGCGAGGATCGCCCCGCTGCTGCCGGCGACAGGGGTCAAGACCGCCTCCGCGCGCTGGATGCGCCTGGTGATCTGCTGGAGCATCAATGCGCCGCGCTGCTCTACGGCGGCTATGGATTGCTGTCGTACGCGCGCATCTTGACTGGAAATATACACAGCGATGATCGTCGTGCTCATGATGGCGGCGATGCCGAGAAACAGTAACGTTTCGAGGAGACTAAATCCTTTGCTCATTGGCATAAGGTAAACAAGGATACTTCTTGCCATGATGAAATTTTTGTCTTCGGCAGTACTTCTTGCACGATGATCTCGAGGCGGCGGAAGACATTGCCCATCTGACCTTCCACACAGAGCAATCGGTTATTGTTCCCGATGCCGCCGATCGGCAAAATTTCGCACGTGCCCAGATCCATAGGAAGAATCTGATTGCCGACGTAGGCGGGGTTGCTGCGCAATGCAGCAAGGCCATACTCTCCGCATGCCTG
>CAYWEU010000153.1:0-5162 GCA_964457395.1 uncultured Candidatus Peribacteria bacterium | reverse complement strand
CTCTCACGCAGCTTGCGAATGATCCATTATCCCACCCAAACAAGCTGCCAGCCGGTGCACGCAGAGCTGCAATTCGAAAAGATACTATCGATGCAAAAGAATCTGAGCTTCTCAAAGAACAGCGCCATCAAGCTAGCAGAGAACGTTCCTTGCAAAAGCACGCTGACACGGTCGACAAGCAACGAAATGCTATGGATCAAGTAGATGCCTAGTTCGACAATGCGCCGTTGGAGGAAGTAACGATGCCGGTGACATGGGCAAAAGAGGTGGCAATACGCATCAAAGTACCCGGCAGCAATGAACATATTCTCTACTACCCTCATCGCTCTGCGCCGCTCAGCGGCCCGCAGGATACGGACATGGCGCTTGCATATGGAGTTTCCGTCAAGAAAGAGCTTTCTGCTGCAGATGACAACGGCCATGTGCGCAACCTCACCTTCCGCTTTTACAAGCCGGGTTTGTACTTCATAGATGGCAAAGCGACACCTGTAGGCGACCAGGCCAAGGCAGAGTGGAAGGCACTTGCGAATGCACAGAATGAAGGAAGAGATGGAAAAACACTCGGAATGTTGCCGATTGATTTTGGTTCCATGCAGCCACGAGCAATCGAGATCACGCAGAATGGGCAGGTGATAGCGCGCTTAAACGCCGCCTTCTCCAATGACCGCATTCATGCCGAAGGATACATGCTCTACCGCGAACCGGGCACACAAGGGAAGTTTCAGCTCCACTTTTACCGCCCGGGCTTCTATGGAGTCAGAGCGATCGAGAACCGCGGTGGGGGGATTATCTCGGCTCAAGAAGTGCAGATAGCTGGCGAGCCCATTCTGCCCAAGCCAGTGATTCATCCGGTACAGACAAAAAATGTTCCGCGATCGATCTTAGGAAATCTCAGGGGGACCGACAAAAAGTTCCAGTCGAATTTCGCCAACGACGAAAGTGCTTTGCGCCGGAATATAAAGCAGGCCAAAATCGATGAATTATTGAAAGTTTCTCCTTTGGATACACGACTTCTTCATTCCTATCTATTTTCCGATGTGGGATATCAGTATTTCGAAGTCGAAGTATTTGTTTCGGAGAAGTCAGACCAGCCTCGTTCAGTGGGCGTATTCTATGTGGATAGGAAAACCGGAGATGTTCTCTTGCCACTCACCGAGACTCCAAAAGCGGACGCTATTCCCGCTCCCGTGAAAATTGGTCCTGGTCCTGATAAGCCCGTAGTCCCTCCAGATGTTCCAACTCCAACTCCAAAGGCTCCCGATCCTGCACCAGCAACAAAAGAAGTTCCTCAACGCGCAGTAACTCCGCCTCCTATTATTGTGGATCCCCAAAACAAATCTGATACGCCGAGACCAGTGCCGGAACCAAAAAAGGATTCTGCTGATAGTAGTGACCTCGATGCTCAGTTGAATGCACTTAAATCAGGTTTGCCTCCCATTCATAAAACTTCGGATGAGCTTCGGAAAATTCTGGATGAAAAAAATAAGGAAAAACATGTTCATGAAATCACTGCAGACCCCTTGTACGATACCCCGGTCGGTACCTTCAAGATCGCTGACATCGAGAAAGCTCTTCCAAAGCTCGAGAAAGCTCTTGAGTCCTTTACAGACGAGAAGTCGTCTACAAAACTGAAGAAAATGACGATCAACATCAATGCGTTGAGGGTCGGACTGCTGCCCCCTCTTACTGGAAACATAATCCATGTCACACATGATCAATCGGAAGACGGAATGAAGCAAACGATCGAGAATGCCTTACGAGAAAAGAAAGAGTAGAAGCCCTGATCTCGCTTCGGCATTTCGCCGAAGCACACCCACTCTGCTATCCACCTTGAGACGATAATCGAAAGAGCCGTTAGAGCAATCTAATGGCTCTTTCTCTTGCTCAAAATATGATTTCGATTTTTCATTGCCGCTCAGTTACACTTGGTCCGATGGCGACACTCATACTCGCGGACGGAACGACATTCACGGGCACATCGTTCGGTGCGCCAGTGGATGCAGATGGCGAAGTCGTCTTTAACACCGGCATGGTCGGGTATCCCGAATCGTTAACCGACCCCAGCTACCGCGGGCAAATTCTCGTATTCACGTACCCGCTGATCGGCAACTACGGCGTGCCGAGCGGAGAGCTCAACGAGTGGGGGTTTTCCAAGAACTTCGAGAGTGAGAACATCCACGTCCGCGCGGTCATCGTCGCGCAGGAGAGCCGGGACTACAGCCACTTTGCCGCAGTCAGCTCGCTCCATGAGTGGATGGTGCATCACAAAATTCCCGGCATTTCGGACATCGACACCCGCGCACTGACCAAGAAACTCCGCGAGCACGGTGTCATGCTGGGGCGCATCGTGCAGGATGACACGAAGAGCGGCGATGGACCGGGCAAGATTGCCGATCCGAATGTGCTCGATTTGGTCGGCCAGGTAAGTTGTAACGAAGTGATAACGTACGAACCTCAATCAACGAACAGCGACCCGTTCGACAAGCTCAGGGCAAGCCAACCAAAAACGATCATCGCGTACGACTGCGGCATCAAGCGCAATATTTTGCGCTCATGGCTTAGCAGAGGAGTGCGCGTCCACCGAGTGCCCTGGAACTACGACTTGTCCAAGAGTGACTTGCAGTACGATGGCCTGTTCGTCAGCAATGGGCCGGGGAACCCCAAGATGTGCACCAACACCATCGCACAGATGAAGTGGGCAGTGGAGAACAACATTCCGACGTTCGGCATTTGTCTTGGCAATCAGTTGCTGGCACTCGCCATCGGCGGCGACACGTACAAGCTCAAGTACGGGCATCGCGGGGCCAATCAGCCGTGCAACGAATGGCGCGATGGCAAGCAGACGGGCAAGTGCATCATCACCTCGCAAAACCACGGCTTTGCCGTCGATGCCAAGACATTGCCAAAGGGCTGGAGTGTGTGGTTCACGAATGCCAACGACGACACTGTCGAGGGCATCCGGCATGAGTCCGGCAGATTTTTCTCGGTGCAGTTCCACCCCGAGTCAACGCCGGGGCCGGAGGATGCGAAGTATTTGTTTGAGGAGTTCCTGGAGGTGATGAAATAGTCTGAGGTTCCGCCTCACCCCTGCCTGACGGCAGGCAGGCCCGGCCCCTCTCCTCGTCCTACATATACCCCTCTCCACGTACATCAGCTTTAGGGATTTTCCAATCTTCCATACAACGAAGCTTTATGTCTTTGACCATCTCTGGAGCGCCGCAGATGTACACATTGACGTTTGAAAAGTCAGTTCCAAGTTGCTCTACAACTTGCTGCACACGTCCGTGATGACCGTCCCAATCCGGCTCCCCAGATGTCAGAGACGTATGGAAAATAAAATTCGGGAAGCGATGCATTAGATCCGTAAATTCCTCTACCCAAAACAAATCCTTTTTTTCGCGCACACCGAAGACCAATTCCATTTTGCGAGTGTCTTTCTGATTTTCCAGTGCCCATTTGAGTTGCGATCGAAATGGCGCGACACCCGTACCGGTACAGATGAAAAGATAATTTTTTAGAGTGTTTTTATCCAGCGTAAACACTCCAAATGGTCCTTTCATCACTACTGTGGTGCCGATATCCAATGCCTGTTCGATCCAATTACTGGTCCTGCCACCTGGCGTTATTTTGATGACGAACAAAAGCTCGGCCTCATCGGGAGACGACGCTATGGAGTACGCACGTGGTTGTGTGTCCTTGAGATTATCGACCAGTGGCACATCGAAGAGCACGAATTGCCCGGCCTTGAATGTGAACCCTGCAGGCTTTGTGAAGCGCATTTCATGCACGCCCGGAGCGAGAAGATTTTTGTACGTGCAGGCGATGGTAAATGTCGGAACAGCCATACGGTAATCTCGTGGAAAATTATGAGGACAGTTTTACCTCCCCCTTCTCCATCATCTCCAACACCTTCGGGTACCACTCGGTCTCCAGTCCTTGCACTCGGGCCTTGAGTGTCTCCACCGTGTCATCGGCCATCACGGGACACTCTTTCTGCACGATTACCGCGCCGGTGTCGACTCCCTCGTCGATGAAGTGAATCGTCATCCCCGACACGCGCTCTTGAGCGTGCAACACCGCCTCGTGTGCGTGCGCGCCGGGGTATTTGGGTAACAGCGACGGATGCACGTTGAGGATCTTCCCCCTCCACTGCGCTACGAACCACGGTGACAAAATGCGCATCCAGCCCATACATGCAACACTGTCGACGCGGTTGCCAAACGACAGGATCGCTTGATGCAAGCGCGTGTCGTACTCCTCGCGGCTTTCGCCTTTCTTGCGTTCCACGACCGCAACCGACACCGCGTGTTGCTGAGCCTTGCCCACACAGCCACGGTCCGCGCGGTCTGCGACCAGGCCCAGACAGCGAGCGTGCAGCGAGCCGTCGTGTATGCGTTCGAGCGTGGCCTGGAACACAGTTCCATTCGATGAGCAGAGGACCACGAAATTCATGCCGCCAGCATAGCAGATGGGACCGAGGGAACCGAGGTGACCGAAGGCACCGGGGTGCTCCATCAAACAAAACACGTCGGTCACTTCGGTCCCTTCGGACACTTCGGTGCCTTTACTTTCGTTGCAAAATATCCCTGAACAAATCTTCCTCCGGCTCAATGCCCGGTACCCATTCGCAGAAGTCCGATAGGGCGCATCCGTGTCCGCGTACGATAGCCGCAGGAGTCGCCTGCGCTGCGTTGCCCATGACCATGTTTGCAGTCGTTGCCATCTGATCCGCGACGGCCTCGTGCGTCACGCGCAAAGCATTGCCGAAGAGATCTGGCTTTCCGAGTTCGCTTCTGTGTGGGTCGATGCCGCACGCGCAAAGAGCGAACGCCGTGACACCCAGTCTACCCGGCCAGCAGCACGAATCACTGATGATGACACCGAGGCGTTTGCTCATGAATTTTTCCAGGTTGTTGCGCAGAAGTTTGATCGAACGTGCCGGGTTTTTTGGCCATCCGATGGCAAATTCTCGTTGGACGTTTGATTGATCCAGCCCGGCATTGGGTACCAACAAGCTGCCCTGCATGCCGTCGGGAGCAAGGCGCGTGAGCAAGACGTGCGTGTTGCCGCTCACAATTTCCCCGTTCATGCGTGTCGATTCTTCCATGACCGCTTGGCAAAATTCCGGACTCTTTCCGCAGGCACGCGCCCATCGTTTGGCA